>CAZFQW010000474.1:0-3511 GCA_964521225.1 uncultured Roseobacteraceae bacterium | reverse complement strand
ATTTACTTTAACTCAAATACATTATTTAGGAAAACAACTAAATTTGACCATCAATTTGTTTCAGGTATTGCAGATATAAATTTTTATGCGCCTGAAACGCCTCTAAAACAGTAAAACCTTAACAAGAAAGTAATTATCAACACAGATGGAAACAGTTATGCAACAAGTGGGAGAAAGCACTAACAATGCTTCTATTTTTGGAAAAGTGGGAAGTATGGGGCACGAACAAGTCGTGTTTTGTAACGACCCTTCAACAGGATTAAAAGCTATTATTGCTGTACATAATACTATTTTAGGGCCTTCCTTAGGAGGTGTTAGAATGTGGCCATATAAGAGCGAAGAAGAAGCATTGAATGATGCGCTTCGTCTTTCCAGAGGAATGACATTCAAAAACGCTATTGCAGGGCTTAACCTCGGAGGGGGAAAAGCCGTGATTATCGGCGATGCGCGCACGCAAAAAAATGAAGCTTTAATGCGCTCTTTCGGAAAATTTGTTGAAAACTTAAACGGGAAATACATTACCGCCGAAGATGTAGGCATGACCGACCGCGATATGGAATACATTAACATGGAAACCGACCATGTTGGGGGAATGCCAGAGTACCGTGGTGGGTTAGGAGCACCTTCGCAATTTACAGCCTATGGCACATACATGGGAATGAAAGCCGCTGCCAAACGGGCTTACGGAAGCGATCGCCTTGAAGGTAAAAAAGTCTCGATACAGGGCGTTGGCAACGTAGCAATGTTCTTAATCGGCTATCTTACCAAAGAGAACTGTGAGGTTTTTGTAACCGATATTTATGAAGACCGTTTAAAAGCAGCCTCTTCAAAATATAAGGTAACAGTAGTAAAGCCGAACGAAATTTATGGTTTACCTGTAGATATTTACGCCCCTTGTGCACTTGGTGCCACCATTAACGACGATACGCTAAAGGCATTACAATGCGATATTATTGCAGGCTGTGCCAACAACCAATTGCAAGATGAAACCACTCATGGCAATGCCTGCGTAGAAAAAGGAATTCTATATGCTCCGGATTTTTTAGTAAATTCAGGTGGAGTAATTAATGTATATGCCGAAGTGATAGGCACGGGTACCGATTGGACCATGGCACAGACAGAGCAGATTTATGGCAAAACGCTAGAAGTACTTACCACATCGGTTAGAGAGAAAAGAAACTCACAAGAAGTAGCTATCGACTTAGCCATGCAGCGTATAGAGCAAATAGCTAAAGTGAAAGCAACCTATTAATAAACAGTTTGAGTTTCGAGATTAAAATACCGCTTTTTGAAGGCCCTTTCGATTTACTTCTCTTTTTTATTAGAAGAGATGAAATTGATATACATGATATTCCTATCTCAAAAATCACCAATGACTTTCTCGCGTATATCAAACACCTTGAAAAATTAAATATTGAAGTGGCCAGCGAGTTTATGCTCGTTGCAGCTACTTTAATGAGTATTAAAGCGAAAATGCTGCTTCCTCGTACCGAAAAAGACGAATACGGCAACCAAATTGATCCAAGAAAAGCGCTTGTGCAGCATTTACTCGAATATAAACGTTATAAGTCTGTTACCTCAGTATTCGAAGGTTGGGAAAGCAACATGCTTCCAAAACACAAAAGAGGTAACATCTATAAAGAAATTAAGAAAATAGCCTCTATGGGTAACGTTGAGGCAGAGTTACAAGACTTAGACTTATTTAAACTACTTTCGGTATATAAGAAAGTATTGGAACGTGCCAAGTACCAAGTAAGGGACACCTCTCACGAAGTAGTGCCTTTTCCTTATAATATCGAAGAACAAAAGGAATTTATATTGGCTCAATTGTATCTAAAACCTGAAATTTCGTTTTTAGCACTTGTAGAAAAAGATTTCACCAAGGTTGCCTTGGTATTTAACTTTTTAGCAATCTTAGAAATGTTGGCAATGCACGAAATATCTATTACTATTGGTGAAGGATTTAATAATTTTTGGATTGCTGCAAAAGAAGAAGATAAAGCTCAAGCAAAAGAAAATTAATCTATTCTGAATAACAGTACTAATTTTTTTATGATGATGGAAAGTAGCGTAAAGGAAAAAGTGGCCGAACTACTACTAGAAGTAGGAGCTGTAAAAATTAACCCTTCCAACCCTTTTGAATGGGCATCGGGTTGGAAATCTCCCATTTATTGCGATAACAGACTCACGCTTTCCTATCCAGAGGTACGCAGTTTCATTAAAGACTCGCTAGTTCAACTTATAAAAGCTACCTTCCCAGAAGCACAAGGCATTGCAGGCGTAGCCACTGCCGGAATACCTCAAGGAGCACTAGTAGCCGACGCATTAAACCTTCCCTTTTTATATGTGCGTTCCAAAGCCAAACGGCACGGCATGGCAAATATGATAGAAGGTAAAATGGCAGAAAACAGCAAAGTAGTAGTCATAGAAGATTTGGTTTCAACAGGAGGAAGTTCTTTAAAAGCAGTAGAAGCACTTAGAACCGCTAACTATCAAGTTTTAAGCCTTGCCGCTATTTTTAGCTATGGTTTCCCCATAGCAGAAACCAACTTTAAAGAAGCAAACGTACCTCTACATACCCTTTCTAATTACTCAGCACTTATCAACCTTGCTTTAAAACAAGGCATTGTATCAGATAAACACTTAGATTCCCTCAACAATTGGCGAAAACAGCCAGAAATTTGGGGGCAATAAAAGAGACAATCCTCTTTAGCAAGCGCAACATTATCTAGCATTAAGCTGGTATCCTAGTAAACATTTTTATTCACCTTCCAACCTTATTCTTTGTGATTGGGTCTTGGATGTTGAGGTGTTTCTTCTACACACAACACATTTTGAATTCCATTGTAAATGAGTAGCGAAAATAAGCTGCTTGAAAAAGCTGTAAAAGGAGACCGAAAAGCTCAATATGAGTTATACCAAGAGTATTCTAGTAGGATGCTCGTGGTATGCATGCGCTATTCTAAGAAACAAGAAGATGCGGAAGACATTCTGCAAGAAGGCTTTATTAAAGTTTTTAATAAGTTGAACACCTTCAGAAACGAATCGAGCCTTTATTCTTGGATTAAACGCATTATGATTAATACAGCGCTTAACTATCACAGGAGCAAGTTTTTTGACCACCCCATGGTAGATGTTGAGCAAATGTATGACCTAGCCGATGGTGAGTTAATCATCTCGGATTACAACTTCAGAGAGCTTTTAGCGATGCTTCAGCAGTTGCCTCACGGCTGTCAGGCAGTGTTTAATCTTTTTGCAATAGAAGGATATTCGCACAAGGAAATAGCCGAACAACTAGGGATTAGTGTAGGAACCTCAAAATCACAATATTCAAGAGCAAAAACTTTATTAAAGGAAATTTTACAGGAAGCAGAAGCTATTAGATATGAGCGACAAGAAAATGAACGATAGCGATAGCTTTGAAGAAAGGTGGAAAGATGCATTTAATGGCGCATCTGTTCCCCCCAGCGATAAGGTTTGGGCAGGTATTGATGGTGCACTCGGTCCTCAA
>CAZFQW010000473.1:0-3517 GCA_964521225.1 uncultured Roseobacteraceae bacterium | reverse complement strand
CAGAAAACTAAGAGCTTATCGACTTTTTTTTGATGATTTTCACCATTTCCTCTACATGCTGTTTACTCGAAAATAAGTTTTCGTAAACCCCTACAATTTTATGTTGGTTATCGAGTAGGTAGGTAGTGCGTTTGGGCATATTTACAAACGGAATTAAAGAGTCGTATGCTTTTGCGACTTTAACATCTATATCTGCAAAAAGCTCAAAAGGCAGATTATAGACTTTCTTAAATTCCTGATGCGTTGCAATATTGTCTTTACTGATACCATACACTTTAATGCTGAGGTTTTCGAAGAAATCGAAGGTATCTCTAAAGCTACAAGCCTCTTTGGTGCATACAGAGGTAAAATCTTTCGGATAAAAATAAATGATACAAGGAATGTTCGCCGCATCTACGGAAAGTTTGAACTTCTTGCCACTTGTTGAAGGCAGTTCAAAATCTGGAGCTATTTCGCCTACTTTTAAAGTCATAATTGAAATTATTAGATAGAGATAAATGATTTTTATTCTGAAATGATAAATAAGAAGTTGTTGAATTTTCTGTGTACTATTTAAACAACTTGTTTTATTATCTCAAATAATCTGACTAATAACTTCTAAGAATGTTTGTTTCGGTAATAAAAAAAGGAGCTCTGAGGAGCTCCTTTAAATTATTGGTTTAACCATGCATTGAGCATCCAAATTACTTTTTCTTGCTCCTGAATCATTTCGGTAAGGAGGGTTAGTGTACCTTCATCGCTCAAATCCGAAGCAATTTTCACAACTTCTCTTTCAATTAAAACTAGTACTTTTAGCGAATCTCTAGTGCTTAGTACAGCAGTTTCCCCATCGTTTATGCTTTTTACGGCATCAATTTTTGTAACCTCTAAGTAATCTGAAAAACTATGAAGGGGTGCATTGCCTAAAGTAAGTACTCTCTCGGCAACCTCATCAATTCTTTCTTGTGCTACTGTGTATAACTCTTCAAATTTAATGTGTAATTCAAAGAAATCTCTTCCTTTAATATTCCAATGAAAACCTCGTAAGTTTTGGTAATAAACTTGTAAACTAGCTAAGAGTATATTCATTTTATGAGTTAGCTCGTTGGTTTTTTCCTGATTTAAACCAATCATATTTAAAGTTGACATATCGTTTTTTTGTTTTAAATGGTTACTATTTTAACTACTGCAAATTACCACTTAATTAGCTATAAGTAAAATCAATAATTATTATAAAAGCATAACCTATTACTATACAGATAAACTACTCAATATGAAATTTAAAAAAGCTAAAAGGTGCTTTTTACTTATCCTACCGGTAATCGGTGTTTTTAGCTTATTTACTATGGAGCAAAGTTTTGCTCAAAATCCTTCTAAAAAGCCTCCTATTAACAAACAACAAAGCAAAAGTGCTAGCTTAAAACAGCTTTTTAAAGGTGCTAAATTTAACAAGAGAAAGAAAAAGCAGGGAACTCAAATAAGTAACTCATTTTCTGGTGGAAATATCAGTAAGTCAGGCCCTACGAACAAAAGCAAGCAGGGCAAAGCACTTGAGAGTAATAAGATGCTTAGCAGTAAGGTATCGAAAAATAGAGGTGCGAACCAATCGCGCAAATCGCTTAGTTATTCGGGTGGGCAAGGCAAGAAAAAAGGCTTATCAAAATTATTTGGCGGAAGTGCTACCGAAGTGAATGTAGGATTTGTTTCGCCCCATAAAAAACGCAGGCGGAAACTTTCGGCCAGAAGTTTATCTTTTTCAGGCGAAAATATTTCTAAACCATCGGAAGGCCAGTTAGCCCGGAAAGACCGAATAATGAACAAGAAGGCTAGAAAAGGAATGTATGTTAACCATACAAAAAACAGAAAACTTAGAAGTAATCTATCGTATACATCGCTTAGTTTTTCGGGAAGACCTACCGAGTTAGGTAAGAAGAAAAAAAGTAACACAAGGGATACTTCTACACGTATAAAAATAAGAACAAGACCTGTTGCCAATAAAATGGTGGGAAAAAGAGGGCAGCGACTTCCTCGAACTTCTAAAAAACGCAAGGCCAAGTTGAAGTACGATAAGAAGGAAAGGAAAATCTGGGCGAGATAAACAATTCTTACCAGTGTAAGCTTTAAGAATATTTTGTGTGAATATTCTTGCAAAATCGGAAATTATTAGTCGTAATTGTCTTTTAAGGCAAAATAATTGATATTTATTAATGTACTAAATAAAGAGTGTTATAAAATATTGTTAACATCTTTTTAAACCCTTGTTCCAATTATCACCTCCTTTTCTATGTTGGCTGTTCTACAATCTATCGGTAGTTTGCAATTAAATGATAGTTAACATACATTTACAAAGAAGATTAAACAAACCTTTATGTGTTATGAGAAGCACAGTAATCAATACTAGTCCAGTAAGAAAAAAAACAATTCTTAAAATTTATCGCGAAAAGAGTAATATTCCTGATACTTATTTGAGGAATTTAATGCCTATTGCCGACAAAGGTGGGAATAAGTAACTAAACAACTTATTTCAGAGACGTGTAGATTTAGACCATTTCAAACATAAAAAGCACTATTTCCTTAAAAGAAATAGTGCTTTTTATGTTTAAACACTATCTTCTGTTTTCTTAAAAGACTAATATTGCCTTTTAATTACTTTTGAATCATCCAATAATTATCAAAATAAAATGTACAGAACGCATACCTGTGGAGAGTTGCGTCAGGAAGACGCAGAAAAAGATGTAGTACTTGCTGGCTGGGTACAAAAAGTTAGAGACAAAGGAAAAGTTGTTTGGATAGACCTTAGAGACCGATACGGCATTACACAGCTCGTTTTTGAAGAAGGAGTAACGCCTGACGAACTACTAGAAAAAGCAAAAAAAATAGGTCGAGAATATGTAATACAAACAAAAGGAAAAGTTGCAGAAAGGTTTTCTAAGAACGATAAAATCCCTACAGGTAATATTGAAATTAGAGTTGAAGCATTAAGCATTCTTAATGCTGCGCAAACGCCTCCTTTCTTAGTAGAAGATGAAACCGATGGTGGCGAAGAACTAAGAATGAAGTACAGGTACCTAGATTTACGAAGAACCCCCGTAAGAAATAATCTATTACTAAGACATAAATTAGCAAAACGCACACGCGATTATCTCGACTTGCAAAACTTTATTGAAGTAGAAACGCCCGTGCTTATAAAATCGACCCCGGAGGGTGCCCGCGATTTTTTAGTGCCTTCACGGATGAACCCCGGTGAATTTTATGCACTCCCGCAGTCGCCCCAAACATTTAAGCAAATCTTAATGGTTTCGGGTTTTGACCGTTACTTTCAATTGGTAAAGTGCTTTAGAGATGAAGATTTACGTGCCGATAGGCAGCCAGAGTTTACACAAATAGACTGTGAAATGTCATTTGTAACACAAGAGGAAATCCTCAGTACTTTTGAAGGATTGGTAAAGTATTTATTCAAGGAAATTCTTGAAGTAGAGATGGCAAAATTCCCAAGGATGGAATATGCCGATGCAATGAAGCTTTACGGTAGCGATAA
>CAZFQW010000472.1:0-3519 GCA_964521225.1 uncultured Roseobacteraceae bacterium | reverse complement strand
AAAGGTAAACTTAAAAGAAACCATGGCACCTTTTAGGCTTTTGAGTATTATTTTCAAGGTATACGACGATGGTATTGGGTTTCGTTACCAAATCCCCAAATACGGAAACGTTGAAGCTCTTGCCATTACTGCCGAGAACACACAGTTCAACCTCACCGACGACCATACCTGTTGGTGGATTCCGGGCGATTGGGATACTTACGAACATCTTTACAACGAAACATCATTTTCGGGAATAGATGCTACGAGCAAGCGCAACCATCCTAATTTAGCGCAAAGTTATATTCCTGAAAATGCAGTGAATACCCCCGTGACCATGCGAACAAGTTCGGGGGTTCACTTAAGCTTTCACGAAGCTAATTTAACCAACTACTCGGGAATGACTTTGAAAGTGGATACCAACAGCTTTACCATGCAAAGTGAGTTGGTGGGGTCAGAGGTAAGCGGTTATAAAGCCTTGGTAAATTTGCCATTTGAGTCGCCATGGCGTACCATCCAAATTAGCGACAATGCCGCAGGGTTAATTGAATCTCATTTAATTATCAACTTAAACGAACCGAATAAGCTAGGAGATATAAGCTGGTTTACACCCATGAAGTACATGGGAATTTGGTGGGAAATGCATTTAGCGAAATCTACTTGGGACTACGGGATGGAAAGAGATAATAACGGAAAATGGGTAGACACAGGCAAAGCACATGGCAAACACGGTGCAACCACTAAAAATGCGAAACGCTATATCGACTTCGCTTCGCAAAATAATATAAAAGGAATTTTGGTAGAAGGATGGAACATTGGGTGGGAAAGATGGATTGGCTTTGAGGATAGAGAAGGCGTTTTCGACTTTGTTACACCCTATCCCGATTACAACATAGAAGAGGTGGTTCGCTATGCGCAAGCAAAAGGAGTGGAAATAATTATGCATCATGAAACATCGGCAGCACCTAGAACTTACGAACAGCAACTTGACACCGCCTACCGACTGATGAACAGGCTAGGAATGCATGCTGTAAAAACAGGCTATGTTGGTAAAATTATTCCGAAAGGAGAGTACCACCACGGGCAGTGGATGGTAAACCATTACCGAAAAGTGTTAGAAACGGCGGCACAGTACAAAGTTGCTATTAATGCTCACGAACCCATAAAAGCAACGGGAATTAGACGGACTTACCCCAATACTATTTCGCGAGAGGGTTTAAGAGGGCAGGAGTTCAACGCTTGGTCGGTAGAAAAGGGCAATCCGCCGAACCATCTTGCTACGGTTGCTTTTACCCGAATGCTGGCCGGCCCTATAGATTTTACACCAGGTGTTTTCCAGATTAAACTCGATAAGTTTAAAGAAGGTAGCCAAATTAACACCACGCTAGCACAGCAACTGGCATTGTATGTAGTAATCTATAGTCCTGTGCAAATGGCTTGCGATTTAGTAGAACATTACGAAGGGCAGCTCGCTTTTCAGTTTATAAAAGAGGTAGGCGTAGATTGGGAAACTTCTAAGGTTATAAATGGCGAAGTAGGCGACTTTGTAACTATCGCTAGAAAAGAAAGAGGAACAGAAAACTGGTTTTTAGGGAGTATCACCGACGAAAACGAACGCAACATTGCCCTTTCGTTAGACTTTTTAGAGGAGGGGAAAAAGTACAAAGCGGTAATCTATCGCGATGGAGAAACGGCACATTGGGACACAGACCCCACAAGCATAGCAATTGAAGAAAGGCAAGTCGATAGTAACTCCATGCTGAATGTACGCCTTGCCCCAGGAGGTGGCTTAGCCATCAGCTTGCTTTTGGAAAAGTGAGTTGATAACTACTTATGCAGAAATAAACGACTAAAAACAGGTATTTTAGAATACCTACTCAAAAAGCAAAATGAGTAACCACAAATCATTCATCCTTAGAAATGGGGGGTTCGTCTAAAAAATACACTCATTCATGGGAGATTAGCATTGCTTGAGCACTAAAACTAGTGACTTGGTCTGTCTCTCAAAATGATTCATCGGCATTAAAGGATATTTCATCGTAAAAACAGCTATGCTGAACGAAAAAAAAAAAAGCAGTTTATAGATATTTTAAATTTACTTATAAATGCTTAAGAAAGATAATAATTGTATCATTCATAATTTAAGCAGGATATTTTAAGGATTATTTGGTTTAATTGTTAAATCAAGAGCCTAGCCCGTTTCGGGTTAGGTTCTTTTTTGCCTTTTTTTTTCGCTCAGTATTATTGTTCTAAGAGCATGTTTAAAAATTTAATTTCTTAAAAACGAATTATCATAAAATAATAATTTGTGTAACGTTGTCTTAGCATTTGTTCATTTTTCCTTGATGAAAAACGAACCAAAAAATCAAGAAAATCCAAAGCTTCCACCCTTCATACCCACCCTAACCCCCGCTGGATTTTCGTGCCTGCGCTCTTTAAATTTCTTATTTTCAAATGCTTACAAAAACTTAAACATGCTCTAAGTAAGCCAAGTCTTTATTTTATTGTAAACCTTGGCGTTGTTCAACAAATCTAAATGGGTATTCTCGTAAATTACCCAAGTATTTTCTGGTTTGAATGCCAAGTTTTTAGCAGGATTTTCATGTTGCCCTAAAGCACTTTTTACAGTTACCAAACCATCGCCTATCACCTTGGGCGAAAGCCTATCTTTCTCTTTTTTGATTACTGCGGCAATGCTGTAACATTCTGTTTGTGTGGGCAAAGGCGGAACCATTTCTCTATGGTCTTTTTGCTTTTTAAATCTGTCCTCTTCCCAGTCTTCATCAAGCAAATTGCCATGCCTTAAATCGGTAACACCTGCACTTCTTATTTTACCTAACCGGGCAAAAGGCTTGGTATAAGGAACTGACTCGAGGATAACATCGAGGTAATTACCCGCACGTTCTAAAGGAGCCCCATGATGAGGCGTTCCTAAAAAAACAATTTTTTTGAGGTATTTCGCCCACGTTTTTTGTTGTTGGTTGGCATAGTGCAAGGCACTTCGGCTAAGTAAGCCGCCCATACTATGCCCCACAATAATTAGCTCTTCAACCGGGGCGGCCCAGTTAAGCACTAATTGTTCTAATAATTCATTCAAATCACGTCCGTTAGCAGAAATATGTCTGCCACTATTATAGTATAAATAGAGCGGTGTTTTCCCTAATTCCTGTGCCAGTGCCATTCCATGATTATGCCCTCTTCGTGTCATCTGCATATCGTTCATGCATAAGCCATGTACCATGAGCAAGATTTTTCCATTAATTGTTGGGTAGGTCTCTTTGAGCCCTTGGCGATTCAGCGGAACTGCTTTTGATTGATACCTAAATTGCATTTCGATTTGTAACGGATTTTCTTTTTTCTCTAAATAATCGCCAATCACACCATTTAAAGCGGAGCGGAGTGCCTCCTTTTCGTCGTTGGTTTTCATATTCTCTAGCAAAGGAGCTAAACGCCCTAATGCCTTATCTAAATTATTACCAATAAAGTGAGTAGTCCCTCTAATGCTTTTATAAGTGATGCTTGCAACTTTTGTAACCAGAT
>CAZFQW010000471.1:0-3526 GCA_964521225.1 uncultured Roseobacteraceae bacterium | reverse complement strand
ATAGAAGATGTAACCCAAAAAATAGGTGGAGCCCCTTACGATAAACCCATCGATTTTATGAGTAACCATCGCAAAAGCTATCCTGCTTTGGCAGATGATATTTATTATGCTGATATTCAAAAAAGAGAAGAAAAATTAAATCAGCAAAAAAGATATTTTATTCCACAAGAAAAAATTGAAAGTCTAGAAAAAAACATTGAAGAAGGCGATTTAATTGCCATAACTACTTCAATTAAAGGTTTAGATGTTTCGCATGTAGGCTTAGCTACTTGGGAAAACAACCGATTACATTTATTGCACGCTTCTTCTTCATTAAAAAAAGTAGTAGTTAGCGAGAAACCACTTGCCGATTATATTTTAGGGAACAAAACCCAATCGGGGATAATAGTGGCAAGATTATCTGAGGTTCAGTAAAACCTACCAAACAGTTATTCAAAAAAAGAGAGGTATTGTTCTGATAACAATACCTCTCTTTTTTAATTTAAAAGGAAATTTTATTCAAAGTTTTCGCTAATAGGTTGTAGTTCATTATCAAATACAATGATAACCGCCTTGTTTTTTTTATCAACCTGTTCTAAATCGGTTGGCTCCCCTTTTAAGCCAATGATAGCCACTCCGCCATGCCCCCCCTCTACTGTAATTAATTCTTTTGCAAAAATGGGTTCTTCCGTAGGAATATAGCGTGTTTGAACGGTTACTCCTTCCTGGTCTAAAACACTTAAAGCGATATTGTAAGCGGTCATAGAAGAAGACTCAACCTCTGCATTTAAATTCTCCCCAGGCCCTAATCGCAAATCTTTGAAATTACTTAACAGCAAGATATTTTCTTGATAAAAACGCAAAGCCACTATTTCGCCTTGGATACTAATTTCTTTTTCCCATGTTTTCTCTCCTGTGGTATTTAGCATTACTAAATGTGCTTTTTCTAGCGAAAAGTTAGCTAAAGTCGGCGAGCCATACCCTTTTAAAACTAACTGATACCCCTCTTTAGGGTTATGTGTTGCCAAACGCGGATAAAACCCCATATTAGTACCATCTTTGGGAACTTCAACTGTTTTTATTGCTTGCCCAGTACTATCATAATGCAGTAGTGTGGTATGCCCAAACCCTTTTTCAGATTCAACAAAAGAATAAACCCCTACTAAAAGTCCTTCTTCTTCCGAAAGATGCAAGGTAGGAGCTTCTGTGAGTACATCGCCTCTTAATTCGCGTGCATTAACTATGGGGAAGTTCATCCAAAGCACGGAGTCTTGCCTAGTTGCTGCTACAAATGCTTTGTGTTTTCCTGCTTCTTTCACAAAACCGGAAAGGTAAGTAAGTCCGCTTTTGGATACTTCACGGGCAAGGGTAACCATTTTTCCTTCTTGGGTTACATTTAAGCTAATATCAGTAGCATTTTTTTCTGGTGAAAGTTTAAGCGTTTTCTTCTGATAAACTAGACTGTCAGAAGGGTTATACTTCCAGTTTAATGCGGCTTTGTTAATTTCCAGTTCTAACTGTCGGTTTAATACCCCAATGCGAGAGTCGAGAAATAAACTTTCCGAGGCTAAGAAATTTGGTAGGCCATCGGGGTAATTTTGTTTAAAGAAGTCTCTGTGCCGGGCAAGGCTTTTTGCAGTTCCTTTGCCAATATCAGCAAGCAAAGTCCTGCACTCTTTCACACCCGACATCACCTCAATCGTGTGCGTAGCAATATCCGTAAAAGTTGCGTTTGAATCTGCTTTAAAACTGAGTTGGTTAAACAAGTTTAGCTTTCCTACCTTGTAAGTGAAAATATATTCAAGTGCCGAGTTTTTTTCATATTCATTTATAGTCTTAATAATTGTGTCCTCCACCTTAAACTCTTTTTCTTGAACGGATTCCATTGCAGAGATTTTTGCCAGGTCTGCATTTAAGCGATCCTCATAAATCTGAATTCGTTCTCTCCAAATAGAAATTTTATCTTTTATTTCTGTTTTAATTTCTCGCTGCCACTTCTTGTAATCCCAAATTTCAAATTTAGTATCAAAGAAATTGGCGCGCTTCTGCCCTTCTAATATATATTGTGTGATGGGCTTCACGGTATATTCCTGATTGTATTTTTTAATGGGGAAATTTTTAAGTGCTGCCTTATAATTGGTAAAATAAGCAGTAGTTGAGTCGTAAGAAGTTACTAAAAAGCCAATATCATCGTAAAATTGTTGGTCGGCAAGGAGCAACAAATCTTCTTTGGTTTCAAACCTTTCGCAGATTTCAATATAGATTGTATTTGCCCTTTTATAGTTTTCTAGCGAGCGGTTAAAGTAAGTATAAATTCCCGAAGCCTGCTCTTTAAACTTGAAAGACTCAGCAATCATAGCATCTAAATCAGTTCTGATAAAGGCATACTGCGCCTCTTGTACCAAGTTAGAAGGGTTCTTATAATTTAAGAATTTCACGTAGTAATCGCCATATTTCTTAAGATCCTTAGGGGTTAGTAAATCCCTTGCTTTTTGGAAGTAGAAAAAAGCAGAATCAGCAAAAGTAGTAGCCCCTTTGTAATCTTTTAGGATGTCGTAGTCGCGATAACTTTGGTAGTAAATATAGCCTAACATATGGTAGCGGTTTGGGTCGTAAGGGTCGCCGTACGATAAATTAATTAAATTTTGAACCGCATTATTTACCTCTTCTTTCGCCATTTCTGGAGTGTAAGAAATATTTTGATAGCTAATTTCTGTTTGTGCGCTTGCCAACGAGAGTAAAGTGATCACTAACAAGCAGGTTAATAAAAATATGTTCTTTGCTGATTTCATAATCAATCAATAAATTATAGTTTCTTGTAGGAGAATACTAGATGCTTTTTTATAGACTTCAATTTAAGACACTTTAGATAAGTTTTATATAAGATAAACGTCAGTTAATAAAAAATAACCTCTTTTATCCATAATTTCAATAAAAATATGCGCTATTTACCCCCTCTTCCATTATTCAAAATTATTTGTATTACCTGCTTTACTCTACTTTCTATCGTTACCCCTCTACAAGCCCAAGAAGACGGAAAAACAGAAATTGAAACAGATACAACAGTGGCTACTGTGAGAGTTTTAAGAGTAGCGTTAAAAGAAGCCCCTCCTTTCATTATCAGAGATGAATCCGGAGGATACTCTGGGGTAAGTATTTCACTGTGGACTAAGGTTGCTGAAAGCCTTGGCGTTAAATACGAATATGTAGAATACCCCGACTTAGTGTCTCTTTTAAATGCGGTAGAAAAAAACGATGTTGATTTGGGCATAAGCCCCGTTACTATTACTCCCCAACGATTTAATGCATTCAAATTTTCGCAACCTTTTTATATTTCGAGCTTAGGGATTGCCATGCATGCTTCGAGAAGTAAAATGTGGGTTTCTTTTCTTAAAAATTTATTTTCAGTCGATTTTTTTAGGGCAGTAGCAGTGCTTTTTACCATCCTTTTTATTTTTGGGCTGCTTATTTGGTTGGCTGAGCGCAAAAAAAATAGCGAAATGTTCCCGCCCGGACTTAAAGGTTTAGGAGATGGGTTTTGGTGGTC
>CAZFQW010000470.1:0-3535 GCA_964521225.1 uncultured Roseobacteraceae bacterium | reverse complement strand
GCTCTTTAAATTTCTTATTTTCAAATGCTTACAAAAACTTAAACATGCTCTTACTTTAAATCACAGTAAAATATGAGTTTACAAAAGAAAAAGTAACACTAAAAAATAAATATGATAATTCCGTAACAACAAAGGGTTTTAGTGTTTAAAAATGAATAGCAAAGCCAACCTTACATTTATGGATAATCTTACTTACAAATGCAAGTAGTGCAGAAGTGAATACACACCAAACGGCAAATACAACTAGTGCAAAGGATATTGGGGAAGCTATTTTAGGTAGTTTAGCCAAAAAAAAGGAGCTACAAATTAATGTAACTCCTTTTTTAAAGAGCCCCCTGACGGGATCGAACCGCCGACCTACTGATTACAAGTCAGTTGCTCTACCAGCTGAGCTAAGGAGGCGTTTTCTTTAAAAGCGATGCAAAGATAATAGAAAGTTATTTTAAGAAGCAAGTAGTTTTTTTATTTTTTTTTATTTTCCAACAAAAGAATTTTTTTTTCACTGATTATCAAATGGTTAATTAGTAAAAAAATTACTCGGCTGAGTAGTTAGGCAAAACAATGGCGAAACAGGTTCCCTTTCTAGTATCAGATTCTACCTTTATGCTTCCTCCCAATTTTTCTACAGTTTCTTTTACAATATAAAGCCCTAAGCCAGAGCCTGCCTGCGTATCGTGTCCCCTATAAAACATGTTAAATATTTTGCCAATGTGTTCTTGAGGGATTCCTATTCCATTATCTTCCACACTAAAAATACAAGAATCTATGTCCACCTCTCCTTTTACCTTCACCCGTAACACATCGTTAGATGGATTATAGAAACGTAATATGTTAGAGAATAAATTATTTAGGATAATCTGTAACCTTTCTTTGTCGGTTCTGAGCGTATATTTTTTGTTCCAGTGGATATCAACGGATATCTTTCTTTCGTATTGTAGTATTCTAATCATTTCTGCAGACCTTTGGGTTACCTCATCAGGGTCTATATCTTCAAGTATTAATTCGGATTTGGCATTTCTTGAAAGGTCGCTTATATCTCTTATAAAATTATCTAATTTCTGAATACTTAATTTTAAAAGGCTGAAATAACTTTTTACGTTTTGTTGGTTATCGTCTTGCTCGCAGAGGTTGATTAATCCAAGTGCAGAAGCTATGGGAGAGCGTAAATCGTGTGCAGTACTGTACAGGAATTTATCGAGTTCGTGGTTAATTTTAGCATTTTTAGCTTGTTGTTCGCTCAATAAACTTTCCACTTGTTTTCGCTGAGAAATATCTCGAAAGATAGTTTGTACACAGTCTTTATTTTTGTATTTAACGACTCCTCCCATTACTTCTACGTCGATAACGCTTCCATCTAAACAGATAAACTTTTCTTCTCGAAGAGGTAATATCTCTTCTGTTTCTAAGACTTTCATTCTCTGCTCAACAAGCTCTTTATATCTGGGGTGAATCACTTTATTTATTTCTACTCCAACAAGCTCTGAACCACTACTTGCTTTTACAATATCCGCAGCAGCATTGTTAGCGAAAAGAACTCTTTCTTTATCGTGAATTACCACTCCAAAAGGAGCCTGATTTACAATGCTTTCATAAAGCTGTTCTACATCTTGTAGTTTTTGTTCTGCTTCAACTTGCCCCTGAATAGACCTGAAATTTAAGATTGCTTCTATCAATTTTCCATTTTTATCATAATTGCGGCGGCTCACTACCTCTACCCATAAATAGGTTCCATTTTTATGTCGGATTCTGTAAGTAAACCTATTCTGAGGTAAGTTATCAGCAATATCTCTTTTAAGGAGTTCTTCAATACGTTCTTTATCGTCCGGGTGAGAAAGCGTAAGCTGTTGCATTTCCATCATTTCCTTAGAGGTATAGCCTGTTAGCTGCAATATAGAAGGGGAAATATATACCAACTCTTCATTTTTATTGTAATAAGCTACTACATCAGAAGTATTTTCAATAATCTTTTTTTGGACTAATTCTTCATGTAAGTAATTTTTTATAAGGCTGAAAGTACAATAAACAAAACTCGATTTTTCATTTAAAAAAAATTTTCCTTCAAATTTTAATTCCTCAGAATTTGCCTTCAATGTTGCATTAAATACTCTGTTTGTTTTTCTTTCTCTGCTTAAAGATAAAACGGCATTTTCTAGGCTTAAATAATCTTTTAAATACAGGTTTTGAAAAAATGAATCGATATTATATTTGAGAACTATTTCCCTGTAATTTGTAGAAGTAAACAATAATTCGCCTTCTAAAGAGAACGCACACACTACTTTATTACTTTCTTGTGCTAAAACTTCAAGAAGCTGTAAATCAGCAGAAGAGATATGAGTATGCTTACTTTGTATCATTTTTTACTTGAAATTTAACTGTTATTACTCCTATAAAGCCGTTGTAGGAACTGCGTTACAAATACTGCATTATTTAAAAGGTAATGAATTTTCAGTTAACAATAAATTGTTTTCATCCACTTTAAGAAAAATATATTACATCGTAAGGTAAACCTACGAATGCACCGGTTGTTAATTGGGTGTTCGACACACTAAAAATGGTTCAATTACGCACAATTTAATCAAGCTTCAAGTAAGTAGAAAAAATCATAATATATTGATTATCATTATTTTAAATAATAAAGGCGTATTTGTAGATAACAGCATGATTGAAATAGAGTTTTCAAAATAAAACACGCAAGAAAATGAAAAATACAGTAACTAAAACAATCGTGGAAACCTTATTAATTATTCTTATTGCCTTAGTGGTTATTACACTTAATACAGATTCTTGCGCATCAAAATAACAGTGGATGCCAATCATAAAACATTGAAAAAACACACTTAAAAAAAAGTGCAGAAGATATTAAATGAAATTCCCGTACTTATTTATTAGGGATTTTTATGGTAATTGTATAACTGTTACTCTTGTTTTGTTTTTCTGCTTTAGAAGCATTAACAATGTTATAGTTTAACTGAAGCCCTTGTTTTATGGGAATAATAGGCGGTTTAAATTTGATATTTACCGACATTTTGAAGGTAGAAATCATTCCTCTATTGCGTACTTTATCAAAAGTTAAAAGCTTTACCAGCCTAATTGCTTCTTCATCGCATCCATAGCCTAAACCTTTCCGCACGCTTGCAGCGGTAACCTCTCCGTTATCGTTCACAACATAATCTACTAATACTCCACCTTCAATTTTATGAGCAATTGCCTCTTTGGGATATTTTAAATTTTCTTTTATAAAAAGACTTAGCGCTTTTTTCCCTCCTTTGTAAGAAGGTCTTTTAAAAAATGATTTTTCAGTTTTCTCTTTTTTCATTTAGGTATATTTTTATGTGGTTATGATGTACTTAAATTTAATAATTCAAAAACTTAGCTCCGTTCTCATCTTAATTACAACAAGATTAATACTATTGGATATAAAAATACGCCATCGCCCAAAAAGCGAAATCTATCGTTCTTTTTAAAGTAGGAAGCATAAAATAATATTATGTACAGTGTTATATTCATTAAAAACAGAATAATTATAAATACAATA
>CAZFQW010000469.1:0-3540 GCA_964521225.1 uncultured Roseobacteraceae bacterium | reverse complement strand
TCATTAAAAAGGTTTGAGGAGGTAGAAAAATGGCTGAAAGTTTATAGCGAAAATTTTGATGTTACAGGGGAATGGCACCTGTTAATTGCCAGAATTTACGATGCACAAGGCAAAGAAAAAGAATTTACTAAACATGCTGAAATTGCATTTGCTGATGGTAGTATTTCATTCGACCAGAAAATTCAGTTGGTGGTTAAATATTTACCTTACGGGGAAAAACAAGCCGATAAAATTTCCAAAGGTAAAAAACTGACTAAAATTATTTACGAAACACATACTGAACAGCAAAAAGCCTGTGAGTTATATGCTGATTTTTTATTGCTTGAAAATAATTTGATAGAAGCAAGAGATGTTTATTTACAGTCTTTAAAAATCAATGCAAATAATTTTAATCTATGGCAAAAAGTAGTGGAACTCGATACGCAGTTGGGGCAGTACGAAGCACTATTAGATCATACTGACCAAGCAATAATTATGTTCCCTAACCAACCCTATTTTTATTTATTTAATGGCTTAGGACATCAGTTAACAAACGACCACGAGGTAGCCGTAGCAGTGCTTGAACAAGCACAAATGTTAGCAATCGATGCAGATAAGACACTCAAAGTACAGCTTTACTCGCAGTTAGGAGATGTTTACCAACATATTGAAAACTTTGAGAAATCGAATGAAGCGTATGAGAATGCGCTTCGACTAGATACCCATAATATCTATGTGCTAAATAATTACAGTTACTATCTTTCAGAGAGAAACGAAAACTTAGAAAAAGCACGAGAAATGGGAAAAAAACTCATTTCCCTTTCACCAGAAAATCCAAGTTATTTAGATACCTACGGTTGGGTACTTTACATGTCTGAGCTGTATGCCGAAGCCCGTGTCTATCTTGAAAAAGCTGCGAGTGTATCTTCGGGTAATTCGGTGATTATTGAGCACTTTGGAGATGTGCTGTACAAATTAGGAGAAATAGACCAAGCCGTTATTCAATGGCAAAAAGCCAAGCAACTCGGAGGCAATCACAGCAAAAATTTGGATAGAAAATTAGCTGAAAGAAAACTTATTGACTGAACATCGTTAAAATCAAACCCAAAAAAAGCGAATGTAGCCAAAATACTGCACTCGCTTTTTTTAATTAATGAAGGAGGCTTAGTACGAAAACTCTCCAAACTCACTTTTAATGTGTAACGCTTTTTTCTCAGCCTTTTCTACTCTTCCTACAATTTTGGCATCTATACCCTTACTAGTGGCAATAGCAATCATCTCCTCCGCGTTTTTTTTATCGGTATAAATCTCCATTCTGTGCCCCATATTAAACACCTTGTACATTTCTTGCCAAGCGGTATTGCTTTCTTTCTGAATCATTTTAAAGAGTGGAGGGCAATCAAATAAATCATCTTTTATTACTCTTAAACCTTCTTCTAAAAAATGAAGTATTTTTGTTTGCGCACCACCAGAGCAATGTACCATTCCATTAATTTCATTTTTAAAGTTGGCAATAATTGGCATAAGCACAGGTGCATAAGTACGAGTAGGAGAGAGGACTAACTTTCCTGCATCTACTCCCAAGTTTTCAATATAATCGGTAAGTTTTACGCTTCCACTGTAAACAAGTTCCTGAGGTACCTGTGGGTCAAAACTTTCGGGATATAGCTTGGCTAAGTAGTTATTAAAAACATCGTGGCGGGCAGAGGTTAAGCCATTACTTCCCATTCCTCCGTTATATTCCTCTTCGTAAGATGCCTTCCCGAAAGAAGACAAACCAACAATCACATTACCCGCTTTAATATTGGCATTGTCAATTACATTTTCACGTTTCATGCGGGTAACTACCGTGCTATCTACAATAATAGTTCTTACTAGATCGCCCACATCTGCGGTTTCGCCGCCAGTACTGTAAATCGCTAACCCATTTTCTCTGAGCATAGCTAAAATTTCCTCTGTACCATTAATAATTGCAGCGATTACCTCTCCAGGAATCAAGTTTTTGTTCCTACCAATCGTCGATGAAAGCAGCATAGGTGTGGTAGCACCCACGCAAAGCATATCATCTATATTCATAATGATGGCATCTTGCGCAATGCCTTTCCAAACCGATAAATCGCCCGTTTCTTTCCAATACAGATACGCCAAAGAAGACTTTGTTCCTGCACCATCTGCATGCATTATATTGCAGTATGCCGCGTCGTTTGCCAACCAATCGGGTACAATTTTGCAAAAAGCTTTAGGGAAAAGCCCCTTATCGATTTTACTAATGGCATTGTGAACGTCTTCTTTAGAGGCAGAAACCCCTCTTTGCTGATATCTTTCTTGTAACATAATTATGAAGGTTGTGAAATTGTGTAGCGAATTTAAACAGATTGAACGAATTAGTATAAAAGAAGATAAAAGCCAATAAGTATCTCAGATAAAAAAAGAACCCATAGCACTAATATTCAAAGACATTTTCCTTTATTCCTAAATCACTCATTCTCTCAATCACACATTAAAAAATTGCTCATTCTCCCATTCCCTCCCTCAAATTAAAAAAAACTTGGAAGAATCATCTTTTATAGTTATCTACACGCTTAAACGAACGGCAATAGCCATTATCTTAAAACAAAAAAAAGTTATAACGATGCAAGCACAGAAAGGTGACAGAGTAAGTGTACATTATGTAGGAACTCTAAAAAGTGGGCAGGAGTTTGACTCGTCTGTTGCGAGGAACGAACCAATAGAGTTTGTAGTGGGAGATGGAAAAATGATAAAGGGATTCGATCAAGCTGTAATGGGCATGAATGTGAACGACACAAAAACAGTAGAAATACCTAGCGATGAGGCTTACGGGCCACCGCATGCAGAAAATGTTGTGAAATTTACAAAAGATCAGTTCCCCGAGGGAATGACTCCGAAAGTTGGCGACCAACTGATGCTAACAGACAACGAAGGGCAGCAAATACCAGTAGTTGTAAAAAATGTAGCAGCAGAAGAAGTAACGCTCGATGCCAACCATCCGTTAGCCGGAGAGGATCTTACCTTCGAAATTAATTTGCTCGAAATTAGCCGCGATTAACTAGCCAAAGCGTGGAGATTCATTACTTATGCCATATTCTTTTCTAGGTATTTGGCTAGCTCATTCGCACGTAAGTAAATATGACTAGCATTGCAAAGCAAGGAAGAAGGAAGCACAAGTTCTACAATGCAAGTTTCAATACAATGACGATAAAATAATTGTTAACTATCGCTCGAATGTTCACAAAAGCGAAACTATTTGATAAATATGGTATAACATAAAGTGTCTTCTAATTCACTTTGTTTGCGCTTTTAAAAATCAAAAAAAAAACGTAAACGAAATGAATCAATTAGTTACTTCTTTTCATTTGAGAGCATTAGCATTGTGTGCGTTATGTACTTTTCTGGTAACCTCTTGTAATGACGACGACGATGGCACTCCTTTAAATCCTATTGTTGCTGAAAACGTTTCTTCTTTCAAAGAAATAGCACAGATAACCATTGGTGGAGGGCAAGCAGGGGCAGCTGAAATTACTGCCTACGATGCTAAATCGC
>CAZFQW010000468.1:0-3549 GCA_964521225.1 uncultured Roseobacteraceae bacterium | reverse complement strand
ACTCCCGTCGTATTTTCTTGGTAATGTAATTTCCAATTTCCACTCACATATTCTAAGGCAGTTAAGCGATCAATCCAGTCGCCTGAATTTAAGTACATTACGCTGCCTTGTTTGTTTTGAATAGTTTTAATTTCTGGCTGATGGATATGCCCACAAACTACATAGTCATATCCTTTTTCGATAGCTAAATCGGCTGCGGTTTGTTCAAAACCTCTTTTGGCTTTTACTGCCGTTTTTATTCTTCTCGCTAAAGAAAAAGTGCCATAGCCTAACCTTCTCGACATAAAGTTGCATACCTTATTGAGTTGCAACAAACAAGCATATCCGTTCGCTCCCATTCTGGCTAGCCACTTTCCGTGTTTCATAGTGTGGTCGAAAACATCGCCATGAAAAATCCATGCTGTTCTGCCATCGAGGTTTAGAATTAGCTTATTAGCCACCTGAAAATTTCCTAATTTCATCCCTACAAATTTTCTCATCATCTCATCGTGGTTACCAGTAATGTAATGCACCTCAGTACCTTCCGAAATCATCTTAAGAACTTGGCGAATGACCTGCATGTGCGATTTAGGCCAGTAGTTTTTATTAAACTGCCAAGTGTCTACAATGTCGCCATTGAGCACAAGTATTTTAGGGGCGATAGATTTTAGATAGCGTAACACTGCTTTGGCTTGGCAGCCGTAAGTCCCCAAATGAATGTCAGAAATCACAGCAACTTCTAGTGCACGTTTAGCTTCCTGTTCCATTTTATGTTGGTTTTATAAGTAAAAAATGAGCGATGAATTTTGCCTTAAATGCTGTTCTGAAAGAAGCTTTAAAAGCCGAAAAACGATTTGTAAATTATACTGGAAAGGAACAGTCAAAAAAACAATTACATTGCAATAAATAGTAGTTTTAATGTAATAGCAATGTACGTCTATTAGATTTAATAGACGGTTGGGAAAAATTGAATTTGTTTTTAAGTTTTCTTGCGAGTGTTATCAGATTATTACATGAAATCTCAAAAAGAGGTATTTTTTGTTTAATAAAGCGCAACCAACTAGTTTATTTTTATTGCCGCATATCTTCTATAATAAAATCGTAAGAAGGTAGGTGTTGCCCTGTTCTTATTTCGTATAAATACTTTTTTAAAGATTTTTGCCTAAACGGGTGTAGGTGCTGAATCATGGTTTTTCCCTTGCATAAATCCATCATCTGGAAAATTAAACTCGCTGTTTTTCCTGCAAAATACCCTTCATTTTGTGCAAATTCTTCTGTCTGAAATTTCAGTTGAACATTTGATAGCCGATCGATACCAACCGATACGTTGGGAATGCTCACATCGGTTTCCATTAAAGAATTAAGGTAGCCCGTTTTCTTAATTACTTCGCTATTTATAAAAACAGATTTCCCTTTTTGTGGCATATCAATTAAAAAAAGTTGGTAGGGAACGCCCACATGAATAGCTGCTAGCGCATTACATTTCAGTAGCCACATGGTTTCTTTCATGTTGCGAATTAACTGAGGTAAATCTTCAATATCTTGAGAAACCTGTTTTATTTCTTGTCTGTAGATAGAATGCCCGTAAGCATAAATGGGAAGTTTCATCAATAATGTTTTTAATTGTTATTTAGAGTAGCTTCGAGATAGCAAAATTACTATATCTTAAAATAATTAATTGAGCAAAGGTGAAAGGGTTTCTTAAAAAATATATTGATAAAGTTTTTTGGGTAAGTAGAGAAGACAGTTTCAGCGTAGAAAAACTACATCACAAGAAAAGCAAACCTTTCTCGGGTTTAAAACTGAGGTTTAGAAATGAATTGGTGAACCAGAAGTATCATTACGATAATGAGCATTGGTATCATAACGAAATGGTTTTTCTAATAAAAGAACCTGTGTGGATAGAACCACAATATGGCATTGTAATTAAATCGGGCAGAAATATTTTTGCTCCTTCGCATCAATTTACTGACCTTTTCCCCTCAGCCCCAAGGTTTTTAAAAGCACAACTACAGAATGAAAACGTGCTAGAAATAGAGCGTGCAGTGCTTTTCGATGGTGCTTTAGGCTCAAATTACTTTCATTTCTTTTCAAATGTGCTTTCAAAATTGTGGGTTTTAGAGCAGTATCTCAACCTGAAAGAAACCCCTATTATCATTCACCAAAAAACGTACAACACAAAGTATTTTCAGTACTTACTGAATGAAACAAGCTTAGGCGAGTACCCGTGGGTAGTTCAGCACGGTAGGCAATATATAAAGGTGAAAGAATTGTATTTCTCTAAACCAATGCCCTATGAGTTAGCGCACTGGAGTAAAACCCAAAAGCTTTTGGGGGTAATTCCTCAGGAAAAAGAGTATGCAAAAAAAGTCTTTTTAAGTCGTTCTGTAAAAAGTGGGAGGTTCATTGAAAACATGGAAGAAATTATCCCTCTGCTGAAAGAATATGAAATAGAGGTGGTAGATACCAACGGATGGACACTCCAGCAACAAATGGCATTGATGCAGGACGTTTCTCACTTTATCGGAATCCATGGTGCGGGAATGACGAACATGATGCTTTGCCATAATCCGAAGTTGAAGATTTTGGAAATTAACCCTGCCAATAGAGTTTCTTGCCATTATTATTGGATGGCGAATATGTTTGGTTTTAGCTACGATGTTTTATTGGGCAGCGAACTCCCTTTCACCAACGTTTACCCCGAAAAAGGATTTAAAGTAGATAAAGACCTGCTTTCCGCTCATTTAGCAACGTTGATGGGTTAAAAAAATGCCTTCAACGAGGGTTATAGGCTTCGCTGAAGGTGAAAAGACTCGTTCCATTAAAAGGGACTATTGCTCAAAATGCTGCCAGCCTTGTGCCTGTAATTCAATTTCTTGCCCACCGCGCGATACCATTTTGATGCCATCTTTCGCTTTTCGGGTGAAGCCAATCATACTTATGTCGGCTATTTTTGCAAGCTTGTCTTTGTCTTCTATTTTCACCGTAAAAAGAAGCTCATAATCTTCGCCGCCGTTTAGTGCGGCAGTGGTTGTGGAGAGGTTAGGCATTTCGGCAACGGCTTCATAGGTACTGCGCTCTATCGGAATTTTATCTTCATAGATTATCGCTCCTAATTGCGATTTTTTGCAGATATGCATTAACTCCGATGCCAATCCGTCGGAAATATCAATCATAGCAGTTGGCTGAATGCCATGTTCTTTAAACTCATGAATAATATCGGTGCGTGCTTCGGGCTTTAGTTGCCTCATTACCACATATTCTTGGTCGTCGAGTTGTGGTTGCATTTCGGGGTTCGACAAATACACTTGCTTTTCTCTTTCAAGAATTTGTAAACCAATGAAAGCCCCTCCTAAATCGCCTGTTACGCAAATAATTTCTCCTTCTTTCGCTGTATTTCTGTAGGCTACTTCTTCTTTTTTTGCATTGCCATAGGCAGTAACGGAAATTACCAGCCCAGAATGCGAGGAGGTGGTATCTCCTCCTATTAAATCAATATTATATTGCTCGCAAGCTATTTTTATACCTTTATAAAGTTCTTCTACTGCTTCAACGGTAAATCTGCTGCTT
>CAZFQW010000467.1:0-3559 GCA_964521225.1 uncultured Roseobacteraceae bacterium | reverse complement strand
TGGATTACCAATTTTGAAATGGAAACCGCAGGCTATTACGCTTTAGGAACTCTTTTAGGACACAATGTGCTTTCTGCCAATGCCATTATTGCCAACAGAGCTACTCAAAAGTTCTCTGAAAACCCTAACCAAACCATTGATACACTCATCAAAATAGTGCTTGATAAACTGTGCGAACTTTAAAACCCACTTTCAGAGGCTTATGGCTCGTTTGCCTATTACTTTATGCTTGTAGTACCTCGCCCGAAGTGTATTTAGAAATGGGGAAACAGAAACTACAAGAGGAAAACTTTGTGGAAGGTATTTCTCTTTTTGAAGAAGCACTCAAGGGAAATCCTAGCTTCCACGAAGCTTGGAACGCAAAAGGAGTTGCCTCTTTCCAACTTAATAAAAATACGGATGCCCTTAATGCGTTTAACAAAGCTATTGAGCTAAACAACACCGACTACCGCTATTTTTATAATCGAGGGAATGTACAACGTAGGTTAAATGCCCCCGAAAAGGCAATTGAAGATTACTCTAAAGCAATTGAGTTAGATAACTCACATTACGAAATATTCCTAAACCGTGCGCTTTCCTATGCCTCGGCAAAGCAACTCCCCACTGCCCTAGCCGATTTCGACAAAGCCGTGGCACTTAACCAAACTAAAGACACCGCAGTGCTGCTGTACCGAGGGAAGGCACTGCTTCGGGCATTTGAATTTGAAAAGGCAGCAGCAGATTTTAAACAACTTGCGCTGCAAGAAAAAAACAACGCAGAAGTTTGGTACCAGTTAGGGCTTGCCTACCAAGGTTTAAAAAACAAAGAAGAAGCCTGCAAAGCAGTGCAACAGGCAGAAAAATTAGGGTATCCGCAGGCAAAAGCATTTCTCGAATTTTATTGTAAAAATTAAAAGTCTTACTTTGGTATAAAAACCAATTACTATGAGACTTTTCTATTTCTTAATAATAGGGCTTTTAATGGCTTGCCAAACAGAAAATGCTACGGTAGACGCTGCTTCCGAGGAAAACCCCGCGCAACTTGTAAAACTATCCCCCACCCCTGCCGCAGAAAATATTGAGGCGTATTTTACTATTTTGAAAGGGAAAAATGTTGCCCTAGTGGTAAACCAAACCTCTTTAGTAAAACAAATCCATTTGGCAGATACCTTATTAAGATTAGGAATCTCCATAAAAAAAATATTTGCCCCTGAACACGGGTTCCGAGGCACTGCCGATGCCGGAGAAACGGTTTCCGATGGTATTGATACACAGACTGGCTTGCCCGTAATTTCGTTGTATGGCAAAAATAAAAAGCCCTCTCAGGAACAATTGAAAGATATTGAAATAGTAGTTTTCGATATTCAAGATGTCGGCGTTCGGTTTTATACCTATATCAGTACCATGCATTATGTAATGGAAGCTTGCGCAGAAGAAGGCATCAAACTCGTAGTGCTTGATAGACCCAACCCCAACGGCTTTTATGTAGATGGCCCTGTACTCGATACTGCATTTCGCTCTTTTGTGGGCATGCACCCTATCCCGGTAGTACATGGGCTAACCGTTGGTGAACTAGCAACCATGATCAACAGCGAAGGTTGGTTAAAAAAGGGCGCACAATGCAATTTGGAAGTAATTAAGTGTGAAAAATATCAACATAAAAATCGTTATAGCTTACCTATTAAACCCTCTCCTAATTTGCCCAACGATAGAGCAATTGAACTCTATCCTTCGCTTTGTTTTTTTGAGCCTACCATTGTGAGCGTAGGCAGGGGCACCGATACGCCGTTCCAAATAATAGGCAGCCCGCAGCATAAGGCTTTTTATGAGTTCCAATTTACACCACAGAGCACTCCGGGGGCAAATTACCCAAAGCACAAAGGGAGAGTATGTTATGGGAAAGACTTAAGCTCAGCGCCTTTAGAATATAAAAATTCGCTGTTTCTTACAGAACTCATCGGTTTCTATAAGCAGACAGAAAATAAAGCCAATTTTTTTACAAATGCTGATTTTTTTGATTTACTCGCAGGAACCAAGCAATTAAGGCAGCAGCTTACAGAGGGTAAAACAGAAGAAGAAATTAGGGAATCGTGGATACTCCCTCTCGAAAAGTATAATAAGCTCCGTAATAAATATATGCTGTACGAATGATTAAGTAACAATCGTTAACTTTACTATAGATAAAACCCAATTTAGCCACAAAGTATGTTTGATAATTTCTTTCAACAAATATTTAATATAGGGATTAGAAGCAATACGCCAATAAGTTTGCACCAAAGGATTAGGCTTACTAATCAGATTAACTTTGGGCTGCTTGCCTTTGCTATTTTATTTACAATCAACTTTCTTTTAAAGAACGACCCTACTAGTATTTATAGCCTTATTGCAATTGCTACGGCTTTTTTATTAATAATGCTAAATGCTGGGGGAGTTAACATATATGCCCGCATATTAACAAGTACACTTCCTGTTTTCATTACAACCTTAACACATGCTATGAAAGTCCCCGAAGGGATGTCGCCCATTACAGGGAATTACCTCCTTACGGCATCTTTAATGGTGCTCCCTTATATTGTATTCGACCCTAGGGAAAGAATCAGAATAGGGATAACAAGTTTTGTGAATATTTCATTCTTTCTTTCTTTACCATTGCTAAGCCCTTATTTAACTTCCGATGTAGTTTATGAAGAGGCCATAAAGCTCAACAACCAATTGCTCTACTTTTTTATATCTTCTTTTATATTGGTGGGTTCTCTGTACATTTTGGTTTCTTCTAACAGAAAAGAAATTAACACCTCGCGTGAGTTTCTTAAAGAAATGAGTGCCAGCAAAGAAAAAGCAGAAAAAACACAAAAAGAGTTGGCAGAATCGCTTAAAGAATTAGAAAAAGCAAAAAAGAGCGACCGAAACCGAAACTGGATTACCGAAGGGATTGGGCAGTTTAGCGAAATGATGCGCTTACACAGTGAAAACAAAGATTTTTACGATAGGCTAATCTCAAATATCGTGAAATATTTAAAGCTGAACCAAGCAGCTATTTTCTTGCTCAACGATGCAGAAAACGAAGAGCCTTTTTTAAAAATGGAAGCTTGTTATGCTTATAGCCGAAAGAAATTTATCGATAAAAAAATACTAATTGGGCAGGGGCTCACAGGGCAAGTAGTACGCGATAGAGATAAGATTTTCTTAACCGAAGTACCTGCCGAGTATATGAACATACAATCTGGATTGGGCGAGTCTCACCCTTCTTGTGTTTTAATAGTTCCTCTTATTATCAACGAAAATGTTGAAGGAGTACTCGAAATGGCAAGTTTTAAAATAATTGAGCCTTACCAGATTGAATTCGTAGAAAGGTTGGCAGAAAATATAGCCTCAATCATCAATAGTAAAAGAGTGAACTTGCGCACAATTAATCTTCTTGAATCGAGCCAAAAAACTACGCAAGAACTGCAAAGAAAAGAAGAAGAAATGCGCCAAAACCTAGAGGAAATGATTGCAACGCAAGAAACGCAAAAGAATAGAGAAAAAGAGTTACAGGAAAAAATAGATGCTTTAGAAGCGCAAATCAAAGCACTACAAC
>CAZFQW010000466.1:0-3560 GCA_964521225.1 uncultured Roseobacteraceae bacterium | reverse complement strand
CTTGTTCCGCACCATGGAAGATGCTTCGGGCGTAGATTTAGACTGGTTTTGGAGAGGTTGGTTCTATACCAACGACCACGTAGATATTTCAATTGAAAATATAGAGACTTTTGAAATGGACACAAGAAACCCAGAGGTAGAAAAGCCTAAATTGATGGCACAGAGAGATGCTGAAAAGCCATATATTACCAACGAGCGCGATAAAACAGCGATTTCTCAAACGGCGGTAGAAAAAAAACCGGGATTAGCCGATTTCTACACCACTTATGATCCGTTAGAGGTAACACCGCAAGATCGCGAGAAATACAAAGCATATTTGGCTACACTCGACGACGGAGCACGTAAATTAGTAGCTTCAGGTAAACATTTCTACGAAATTTCTTTTAAGAATAATGGAGGGTTAGTAATGCCAATTATTCTTGAAATGGAATACGAAGATGGGACTTCTGAAGTGGTTAGAATTCCTGCCGAAATTTGGAAAATGAGTAATTATGCAATCACAAAAGTATTTGCAACGGATAAGAAAGTGGAGCAATTCATCTTAGACCCATTCAAAGAAACGGCGGATACCGATGTTGAGAATAATTATTTTCCTCGTAAGAGAGTACCTTCTCGTTTCGAGATTTACCAAAGAAACCAAGCGGGTAGGGGCGTAAGTACAGGCAGCAACCCAATGCGCGATGCAATGAACAATAAGAAATAAGTAAAGCTATTTTTTAGAAACTAAGAAAGCCATCTTTTTACAGAGATGGCTTTTATTTTATAAGTGAATGCTCGGTTTAAGATAGTATTGCTGCTTAATTTACCCCTCTGCTAGTACCGCTACAATATTGGTTTTATAGGCTTGGATTGCGGGAATCAGTGCTGTGAAAAATCCTAAAACAAAGGAGGCTACTACCACATATAGCTCTGCTTGCACGAAGCTTACACCGCTAATATCTGTCTGCCCGGGCGTTTGAAACACAGTGGCAATAATTTGTAGCGTAGCATGCCCCATAAAAATTCCTAAAAGAGTACTTACAGAAGTTACCATCATACTTTCCAAAATTACCAATACAAAAAGGCGAAACTTTGAGGCTCCCATCGAACGCATTACGGCTAAATCGTACCGTCTATCTTTTAGCGCACTATACAGTGCAATAAAAATGCTCAGCGCAGCAATAAAAATCATTAGGTAAGCAAAAGCGCGCAGCATATCGAAGCCAATGCCTATTAGGTTAAAAAGTCGGGTTACTTCGTACGCAGGAGATGCCGCTTGCATAGAAGTTTGTTTGTTAATAAACCTCGGAAAGGTAATCACCCCCATAGGCGATGTGAATTTCACTAATAAAGAGGTAAGTTCGCTTTCCTCGTTTCCTTTGGGTAACCCCGTATCTCTTCCTTTTTGCCTTGCTGTTAAAATTAAGTTTTGCGCCTCTTTAGAGGAAATAACGCTACCTGTATCTAAATGTAACGTTACCGCTTTTTCTATTTCGTGCTTGTGCTCTTCGCTGTGTGTTTCTGTTTCAATAGCTTCTTCGGCATGCGAATGCCAAATGCTTTCCACGTTGGTTAAAATAAGCCTATCGAGCACGTTGCTTTGCTTCTTTAAAATCCCAACCACTTTATAAGGTATTTCTTCATGGCTATCTCCTACGCCTTCTCCAATGCCATGAACGCCATAGAATGTGCCTCCTACTTTTAAGTTTAGTTGCTTAGCCACGTTGCTGCCCAAGCAAACCTCAAATTCTTCTTTCCAAAGTTTTCCTTCCGCTAAACTCGCCTTGTATAAATCTACATATTTTTCGTTTGTTCCCACAATTCTGAAACCACTGTAACTATCGCCCAATGCCAAAGGAATGGCGTATTTAACCATAGGGTTTTGGGCAAGTTGTTCTGCCTCCTCTAAAGGAATATTGCCAGTGGGGTAATCTATATGGAAAATGCTGGAAAGGATAAGTTGCATAGGGCTGCCTTTTGCCCCTACTACCAAATCAATTCCTTTTGCATTTACATTGAGCTGTTGCGCTACCTGCTTGCTTACCAATAATAAAACAATGATAATAGCTACGCCGAGCGATAATATCAGCATATTCAAAAAAGTATTGAATGGCCGGGCTAATAAATACTGAAAACTGAGTTTAAATAAGTTCATGCTTCGTTTTAAGTACGTACTTAGACGAAATTAATTATTTTAATTTATGAGGTAAAGTATTCGATAGGAGCGTTTTTATGATTCGTCATTTGCAATTTAAAATTGAATGTTTACTGTACACCTTCAGAATTAAATTTTTTACGCAATATCTCTGCATTCTCAAAGCTAAAGAAAATTATACTTTGTTACTTTTACACGAACTATTTGTAATATGTTTTGCTGTTTAAAATAGATTTTTTTTATTCGTTTCTTCAACGAAAGTAATACCTTGATTAAAACGTATATACCATGAATAAACCGAGAATTGTAAAAGATTACGAAAAGCTCCCAGAAGATATTATAGAGCAACTAAAGCTAGAATATCCGTTTGGTTTTAGCGATAATCTCATCAGCTTTGTCAATAAAGATGGTGAAAAAAAACTAGGCCTTCCTTTCGAAACAGAAGAGTACTATTACCTCATCAGAATGTCGGTTAATAAAGCTATTAGTATTATTGAAGACGATGACGATTACGATGATGATGGTAACCTGAAAGATATTATCAAAGAAGAATACGAAGAAAAACATGGGGATTTTGATGATGCGGAAGAAGAGGACGAAAAAAATCCTTATGAAGATAAGGATGATGATGACGACGACGACGACTAGAGACTAAATAAGCTTTGCCAAAACTAGCTTTAATGCGTTAAAGCTAGTTTTGGCAAAGCTTTATTCATTACTAATTTGTGCAACAGATATTAACCTTTTATCCGTTGTAACAAACAAAAACTTAGCCTTACCTTTGCTGATGTTACAAATCAGTATTTATGAAATTATTGAAGCACCTTTTATTTCCAAGTCTTTTTCTTTTGTTATTCTCTGCCTGTGATAAAAATGAATTAGATTGCTTCGAAACTCCTCCTTCGTTCTGCAATGCTAGAAGGCAATTTATTTATTTTGAGATAGATGACATTAAATACAGATTTTGCCAACCCTCTTTCGAGGAGACTTTTGAAAAAGAACAAGCCCCCTTTTTTTTAATCAATCAGTTTGTAGAATTAGCGCCCCAAAGTTCTATACGGGCAAGCTTTTTAATCCCTAATTTATTCAACTTTCAGTTGCACCTACCTGCTACCAACCAGGCGTATCCTTTAGGAAATCTCAACCAAACCTTCCCGCTCGATTTTACCTCTGAAAACGGTGCCCTTTTTACGGCTGCCCTTCTTTTTACACGCGAGTGCGATATTGAATATGCTTCTTTTCTACCTCCTATCGATCAAGTCAATAATTTTCATCAAATAAAATCTTTATTGCTTGTACGCACGTTCCAAAAAGGCGACTCTACACTTACAGAATACAGAGTTAAAGGCACTTTCCAAGGCAGGCTAAACGGATTTCCACAGAATACAGAAAGCGTTCAGATAGATAATGGTGAGTACGATTTGTT
>CAZFQW010000465.1:0-3565 GCA_964521225.1 uncultured Roseobacteraceae bacterium | reverse complement strand
TCAATTATGAAACCTCGCTGGTTTATACTTCCGATGCTGGCGCAGGCGTTGGTTATACCGGTTTAAGAATCAGAGGAAGCGATGCCCAAAGAATTAATGTTACCGTGAACGGTATCCCCCTTAACGATTCCGAATCGCATGGTGTTTTTTGGGTAAATATGCCCGATTTCACCTCTTCGGTTCAAAATATCACTATCCAAAGAGGGGTAGGTACGTCAGTAAATGGTGCAGGAGCTTTTGGGGCAAGTGTAAATATTGATACCAAAGGAATTAACGAAGAGACTTTTGTTGAAATCAATAATTCTTTTGGCTCATTTAATACTCGGAGGCACAACGTAGCTTTTAATACAGGTATCATCAACGAAAAGTTTAGCCTTAACGGAAGGCTTTCCAAAATTTCTTCTGATGGTTTTATTGATCGTTCTTCTGCCGATCTAAAATCATTTTTTCTTTCTGGCAATTTTAAAGGGAAAAACAGCTTGTTAACCTTTAATATTTTCTCGGGGCAGGAACGAACGCAGCAAGCATGGTGGGGTATTCCCGAAGCTAAACTCAATGGCGATGCCAAAGGGATTCAGTCGTATATTTTGAATAATGGTTTGAATGAAGCGCAGGTTCAAAATATCTTAGAAAGTGATAATAGAAGCTACAACTTCTATATCTATGACAATGAAACCGATAACTACCAGCAAGATCACTATCAGCTTTTGTATCAAGCCGATTTTGGAAGATGGAATTCTAACTCTGCCTTACACTACACCAGAGGCAGGGGCTATTTCGAGCAAGCGAAGTACAATGCTCGTTTATCGGACATCGGAATCCCTGCGGTTATCATAGGAAATGACACCATCAGCCGTTCCGATTATATTGTTCGTAGATGGCTTGATAATCACTTTTATGGACTCATTCAATCTTTTAATTATAGAAGCGAATCGCAACTGGGAGGGCAATCTGTGCTCGACCTGGTAGTTGGTGGTGGTTGGAACCGCTACAAGGGCGACCATTTCGGAGAAGTTATCTGGGCTGAATTTGCGGGCAACTCAGCAATTGGCGATCGCTATTATGAAAGTAACGGATTAAAAACTGATTTCAACTTATATGCTAAGGCAAACTACCAAGTTACAGAAGGCTTATTTCTATTTGGAGATTTACAAATACGAAGTATTAATTATGAGATTGATGGGATTGATAACGATTTCAGAGACATTACCACTTCGGATGATTTCTTTTTCTTCAACCCTAAAGCAGGCGTTACCTACTATAAAGGCAATAACCGTTTCTATGCCACTTTTGCCGTTGCCAACAAAGAACCTATTCGCAGCGATTATACCGACAACCTCGAAACACCAGAACACGAAACCCTCAGAAACTTAGAAGTAGGGTATTCCAAAACATTTCCTAAAGCACGTTTTACTGTTAATTATTATCTGATGGATTATAAAAATCAGCTAATTCCAACAGGGCAAGTTAACGATGTCGGTGGTGCTATCAGAACGAACATCCCTAGCAGCTACAGAACAGGTATTGAGTTAGAGGGGCAAGTAAACTTAGGGAACCAGTTCACGATTGCTGCCAATGCTACCTTCAGCCAAAATAAGAACAAGAAATTCACAGAGTTTGTAATTAACTACGACGATTTCAGTTACTTAACAGACGAACTAGGCGATACAGACATTGCATTTTCGCCTAATATTATCGCTAGTAGTCAGTTATTATATAGCCCCACTAAAGGCTTAGAGATTGGCTTACTTTCCAAATATGTAGGCGAACAGTTTTTGGATAATACCGCTAGCGACGACAGAAAAATTGACGGTTATTTCACCAACGATTTTAGGGTGAATTACAGTTTTTCTACCAAACTCTTTAAAGAATTGGGGCTTAACCTGCTGGTTAACAATATTTTCAATACTCAGTACAAATCTAATGGCTATACCTACGCTTACAGCTTCGGAGGGTTTACAGTCCGTGAAGACCATTTTTACCCGCAGGCAGGCATTAATTTTTTAGCTGGATTAACAGTGAAGTTTTAGTCTGCGCATTTTAACGTTTTGCATCAAAAGGCTTAAATTAATCAACCTATTGGTAAACTAATAGGTTGATTAATGGCATAATATCTTTTTGTGCCTTAGAATTGCCAATTAAATTACTTCAAATTAATCTATGGCGAAAGAAAATATCATCCCACACGCCCATAAAATCACCAAAACAGATAGGCAGAAACAATATCAGCATAAACCCTTAGTTTTGTGGTTTACGGGGCTATCGGGTTCGGGTAAGTCTACCTTAGCAGATGCGGTTGAACAAGCACTTTTTCAGCAAAACGTTAAAACTTATTTGTTGGATGGCGATAATATCAGAAGTGGACTGAATGCCGATTTAGATTTTACGGAAGAAGGCAGAATAGAAAATATTCGTAGAATATCGGAAGTCGCTAAGCTCTTTGTAGATGCCGGAACGGTCGTTTTAACTGCTTTTATTTCCCCTTTCAAAAAAGACAGAATCTTTGCTAGAGAACTGCTTGAAAAAGGAGAGTTTGTAGAGATTTTTGTAGACTGTCCGCTAGAAATTTGTGAACAACGCGATGTGAAAGGTTTATATCAAAAAGCAAGAAGTGGTAAAATCAAAAACTTTACAGGGGTTGATTCGCCGTTTGAAGCACCAGAAAGCCCGGAAATTGTTGTCAAAACGGCTGAGCATACTTTAGAAGAGTGTGTGAAGCAAGTGGTAGTCTACTTAGAAAATAAAGTAAGTAATCATTTGTAACTAAAGATATATGCATAGCTATTATTTAAATCATTTGAAAGAACTCGAAGCAGAATCTATCTATGTAATTAGAGAAGTAGCCGCTCAGTTTGAACGCCCTTGTTTGCTTTTTTCGGGAGGAAAAGATTCTATCGTGCTAACACACCTCGCAAGGAAAGCATTTCATCCTGCCAAAGTCCCTTTCCCATTAGTGCATATCGATACGGGGCATAATTTCCCAGAAACAATTACTTTCCGCGATAAATTGGTCGATGAGATTGGAGCAAAACTAATTGTGGGTTCTGTTCAGCAATCTATTAACGAAGGGAGAGTAAGAGAAGAACAAGGGGCAAACGCCACCAGAAATGCGCTGCAAACTACCACCTTGTTAGATACTGTTGAAGAACACCAGTTTGATGCTGCCATGGGTGGTGCTCGAAGAGACGAAGAAAAAGCCAGAGCCAAAGAACGTTTTTTCTCTCATAGAGATGAATTTGGGCAGTGGGACCCAAAAAATCAGCGACCAGAGCTTTGGAATCTTTTTAATGGAAGGAAACAAATGGGAGAGCATTTCAGAATTTTCCCTATTAGCAACTGGACTGAAATGGATATTTGGCAGTACATTAAAGCAGAAAATATTGCAATTCCCGAATTGTATTTCTCACACCAAAGAGTTTGTATCGAAAGACATAATACTATTCTTTCTGTTTCAGAATATCTGCAAGTAAGAGAAAACGAAGAACCTAAAAAAATGACCATCCGCTTCCGTACCATGGGCGATATTACCATCACCGGGGCTATTGAATCTACCGCTTCTACCTTA
>CAZFQW010000464.1:0-3565 GCA_964521225.1 uncultured Roseobacteraceae bacterium | reverse complement strand
CCGTAACTTTTATAATTCTAAGCCCTGTTGAGTAATCGTCAGGGCTTTTCTTTTGATTGCCATTGCCCTTAGAAGGTAAGTAGTGCGACAAAAATTGTCGGTATTCGTCGGACGAGTATAATGGCAAAAACATCTATTTCTCCTTACTAGAATCTATTTGTTAGAAACTCGTACGGCGAATTATTACAGGAAAAATATTGCCTAAGTACTTATCTATTGCAACTTTAATAATTAGGTGAATTGTTATATCAGGGTTTCATATCTATTTTTAATATAATCTAACAAGTTCTATGAAAATAACTTTAGAAATACCAGATGATAAAGCCGTCGATTTTATGGCTATCATCGAAAAAATAGAATATGTACAGGTACAAGAGGATAAACCCAGGCTTTTAAGAGAATTGGAAGAAGCGGTAGAAAACCTAAAACTTGTAAAAGCAGGTAAGTTGAAAGCACGCCCTGCAAAAGATTTATTAGATGAATTATGAAATTCTATTTATACCTCCTTTTGCTCGACAGCTTAAACGACTTTCGAAAAGATATGTATCCTTGGCAGAAGATTACTCCACTTTACTAGAAAGTTTAGAAAACAATCCATTACTAGGCGAGCCTGTAGGAAGAAACTGCTACAAAGTCCGCTTAGCAATTACTTCTAAAAACAAAGGAAAAAGTAGTGGCGCACGAGTGATTACAAATGTATTAGTAGAGAACAAAAAAGTGTATTTACTTTCTATTTACGATAAATTTGAACAAGAAAATATTGCTGATAAAGAAATTGAACGATTACTAGCGTTTATCGATGAAACATAGCTGGGGTTACCTCTAGTTGAGTTCACAGTCTTTTCATCTATAAAGCGATGGTATTTCTAGTAAAATAAAAACATTTAGATTGTAACTAGGAGCCCTGTTGAGTAATCTTCGGGGCTTTTCTTTTGGATTTTTTATAAAATCTAATGCTTCAACTCTTTAATTAATCTATATTTTTGATATAAAACGAAAATGATATAATCAAAATGACGACAACACAGAGAATTCAACCACAATTTTCTTTAGAAGGAAAAGTAGCCATTATAACAGGAGCAAGCAAAGGTATTGGAGAATCCATCGCCCGAGGTTTAGCCGAGTTTGGTGCCAAAGTAGTAATTAGCAGCAGAAAACAAGAGGCGGTAGACGAAGTGGCCAATCAGTTTAAAAACGATGGCTTAGAAGCAATAGGCATTGCCTGCCATGTAGGCGATGCAGAGCAACTAAAAAACTTGGTAGAAAAAACAATAGAAGTCTACGGTAAAATAGATATTTTAATAAATAATGCCGCTACCAATCCTACCTATGGCCCACTTTCTAAAGTAGATCCTGCCATTTTCGATAAAATTATGGAGGTAAATGTGAAAGCTCCTTTTACACTTTCCAACTTAGTGTATCCACACATGAAAGCGAATGGCGGAGGTTCTATCGTACATATCAGCTCGGTAGAGGGATTAAAACCAAGTGAAGGATTAGGCTTATATAGCGTCAGTAAATCGGCATTAACCATGCTAGCACAATCGCAAGCCAAAGAATGGGGTAAAGTGGGAATTAGAGCCAATGTGATTTGCCCCGGACTAGTAAAAACCAAATTTAGCCAAGCACTATGGCAAAACGAAGGCTTGTTAAATCAGGTTGAGAAACACATGCCTGCCGGTAGAATAGCAACTCCCGACGAAATGAGCGGGTTAGCTGTCTTTCTAGCATCAGAAGCCTCTTCTTACTGCACAGGCGGTATCTACACTGCCGATGGTGGCCACATGCTTATTTAATTTTTTCTTACCAACCTTATTACAACATTATGGAATTTAAAAATCTCATTGTAGCAGTAGAAGAAGTTTTGCAAAATGACATCTATCCTCTCGAAGAAAAGGGAGGAATGCACGATTTCGACAAACTACATAACGAACTGGAAACTGTTAGACAGAAGATTAAAGATAAAGGCATTTGGGCACCACACCTTCCTGAAAGTTGGGGAGGAATGGGACTTTCCTTAGAGGATTTTGGCATCATCAGCGAGCTACTAGGTACAAGTCCGTTTGGACACTACCTTTTTAATTGCCAAGCTCCCGATGTAGGAAATATGGAAATCTTGCACGAATTTGGAACAAAAGAGCAGCAAGAAAAATACCTAAGACCACTCGTAAATGGGGAAATTCGTAGTTGTTTCTCAATGACTGAGCCTGATTTTGCAGGTTCAAACCCTTTAAATATGGCTACTACAGCCATAAAAGAAGGCAACGAGTGGGTCATTAACGGGCATAAATGGTTTACCACAGCCGCCGATGGCGCAGCATTCGCTATTGTAATGGCAATTACCAACCCCGAAGCGGAAAATCCATACCAAAGAGCCAGTCAGATTATAGTGCCCACTAATACCCTTGGGTTTGAGTTAGTTCGTAATATTTCTGTAATGGGCGATGAAGGAAGCGGCTATGCCAGCCATGCCGAAATCCGCTATACCAACTGCAGAGTGCCTATCGAAAATTTATTGGGAGGTGAAGGGAAAGGATTTTCCATCGCTCAAAGTCGTTTAGGTCCTGGAAGAATACACCATTGTATGCGCTGGGTGGGCATTTGCGAACGTGCTTTTAAAATGATGTGTGAACGTGCTGCTACGCGTGAGCTAAAATCGGGTTATGTATTAGGAAGGCAACAAACCATCGAAAATTGGATTGCCGAAAGCCGTGTAGAAATTGATGCCTCAAGAATGCTAGTACTCGACACTGCTCGCAAAATTGACGAAGAAGGTGCCAATGCTGCTAAATTACAGATTTCGGGGATTAAGTTTTATGTGGCGAATGTACTACAACAAGTCCTCGATAGAGCCATTCAAATTCATGGTGCTTTAGGAATTACAGATGACACCATTCTGGCAAGTTGGTACCGACACGAACGTGGTGCCCGTATCTACGATGGCCCCGACGAGGTCCATAAATCAAGAATTGCTAGAAGTATTCTGAAGGGATACATGAAAAAATAGCATACCAAAGAATAATTGAAATATCACTCCGCCGCAGCAAAATTCTGAATGAAAAGCTGGGGCGGAGTTTTCTATGTTCAGACACAATTGCACTTGTCTCTGCCTAATTTACAATCCCTTCTCATAGATTTTCATCAAAAAGGCAATCAACATATTTCCATTCTCTAAATTAAATTTTTCCTTCGTATTAACCACCAACCATTGATCATGTATCTCAATGGTATATCGGGGTAGCTTCATGATTTCATCAAAAACCCCCTTCTCCATCAACTTTAATACGTCATTTTCATTTTTGTAATACGTAGATAGTTTTTTGCGATATTTCTGATACCCTTTTAACGACGGAGGAGTGCTGTTAAATAAAGAGTAGATTCGATGGATTAGTTTTTTAGGATGAATAACCACACTTTGAAAGCTGTCTTTTGTCTGTACCGCCCCTAATAACTGGTAATCTTTTTCAATAATTTTCTGAATGGGTGTTCCCTCTGCCACAATATCGTTCACTCTGTCCTCCCTTCGTTTTTATGCAACCAAATTCAAAGTAGAGTTTATGTTTTT
>CAZFQW010000463.1:0-3572 GCA_964521225.1 uncultured Roseobacteraceae bacterium | reverse complement strand
AATAGTACCATAGGTAAAGATTTGGTTTTCGCCTTCAATCGTGTGCGAAAAGTCTTTCGATGCCACTTTGGTAATTACTCCTTCTTGTTGTAGGCGATACAATGCCCTTGGTGCATAGTAGCCGTTCCAGCGGAAAGCGTAACCGATTTTACTTTTTCCTCCGATTAATTGCTTTTTCGGCATGGCAGGGGCTTCAACTTCTGCTCCTAATAAATTGGGTGAAAATGCTTTGCCGCTTAATTCAGCATTTGGTAAGCCAAAAGCCAGTGGCAAAGTCCAAGAAGAAACATCGTAAAACAGACTGTCTTTGAAGGTAGTCTGGCGCATAAACATCCCTTTAATAAGGCGATATTGAGGCTGGTTTAAGGGAACCAAATAAGCAGTTTCTTTTTTAAACTGTGCGCCGTTGGCACTTACATTTTCATTAAGTTGATATACTTTTACCTTATGTCTTGTCAATAAATCTAAGAAGTGGAAATTTCTGGCCTCGTCGGTATCGCTTCCAAAAATATAGGCCTTTAAATTATCGCCTTGTGCATCTGTAATTGCTTCTTTGTAGAAACTTCTTTGATAGTCGAGCATTTCTTTTCTAAGTGCGTTTGCTGCCGCTAAGGTTGAAAGCGAAGTTGTGAACTGATTGCGGATTGTGAACGGGAAAGTCAGCAAACCATTTGCGCTTTCTTGTCTGTGCCCTCTTGAGCTTGCTTGTTCAAACAAAATTCCCACAGCACCTTGTACGTCGGGGTAAGAAGAACCTTTCCCATAGTAGAAGTCATCATAACTTTCTTCTGAAAAATAAGAAGAACCAATATTGTCTAAAGCTTTTGCATGAAACTCCCCTATTTTTTCGGTGAGTCTTACGTTCATTTCTGGGGTCAGTGGATTTTTTCTTGAAGGGATTCCCGGCTGAAAGAAAAAGGTGGAGTTTGTGCCCATTTCGTGGTGGTCTGTCAGAATATTTGGTTTCCATTTATGGAAATTAGTAATTCTCCCTTTAGACTCTGGGTGTTGTACAAGTAACCAATCTCGGTTTAAATCGAACCAATAATGGTTGGTTCTACCCCTTGGCCAAGCTTCGTTGTATTCTCTGTCGTTAGGATCGCTTACCATGTGGTAGTTCTTATGCGAGTTCACCCAAGTAGAAAAACGCTGCAAACCATCAGGGTTAAAAGAAGGGTCTAACAATACCACAGAATTATTTAGCATTTCAACTACCTCGTCGCTTTGTGCTGCTGCTAAGTAATACAGAACTAGGGGAACCGAATTAGAACCGCTTGGCTCATTTCCGTGAATGCTGTATCCCATCCACACTACAATCGGCATATTGTCTGTATTTAAATTTCCCGATTGTTCTGGGTTGGTAAGCGCAACATGCTCTTCTCTGATTTTATCAATATTCTGATGGTTTTTTGGAGAAGTAATGGTAAGCAACATAGTAGGCCTACCTTCATAAGTTTGCCCTTGTTTTTCAATGGTTACCCTGTCTGAAACCTCGGCTATTTTTTCAACATATTTCAGTAGTTGATCGTGCGAGATATGCCATTCGCCAACGTTATAGCCCAATACCTCTTTAGGCGTAGGTATTTTAGGGTTGAAAGAAACCCCACTAGGGAAATAGTAATCTAGTGTTGGCTTGTCTGCGGTTTGTGCCCAACCCAATGCGGAAAGGCAAAACATCCAAACTGTAAATAGTAGAAATTTAGTAGTTCTCATAGAATTTTGATGATATGATGATTTAATATTTTGGTGTTATAACTTTTTAGAGCGAAAGATAACCTAATGTTAAGCTTGCGGTCTTCAATTGTACCATGCAATAATCAACAAGGGGAATCTAAAGAAATGTTTTGATTTTCTGAATCTTCTGCAATTTCGCAATTGAACACTTATATTAGCGCGCTAAAATGTACAACTAGGTTCCCAAAAGTTAAAAGTATAGTGAAAAATTTACCTTATATCTTAAATGTCTTATTATTTCTTTTAGTAATAGGGCTTTACGTGCTCCACTTTTCAGGTGAAAAAAATGAAAACATCGGAAAAGAAGAAACTACAACCCAAGAAAACACCGGCGCGGGTGTAACGGTAGCGTATGTAAATATGGATTCGCTTTTTGAATATTACGATTATTATGCAGAGGTTTCTCAAGACTTTCAAAGCAAGAGAGCACAAGCGCAGAAAAACCTTGAACAAAAGGGTCGTAAGCTTGAGCAAGACGTAATCAGCTTCCAAAAAAGAGCACAAGCAGGTTTAATGTCTCAAAATGATATACGTTCAGCGGAGCGTACCTTGGCACTGCAACAAGAAGACTTTCAGAAGCTTTCTCAAACACTGTCATCGGGCTTGTTAGAAGAAGAATCTGTATTGAACCAAAAGCTTTATGACAAAATTCAGGGTTATTTAGAGGAATACAACCAAGATAAAAAGTACTCTGTAATCTTTAATTATACAAAAAGAAGCTCTACTTTTTGGCTAGCACAAGATGCACTTGATATTACCCAAACAGTGGTTGATGCTCTAAACGAGCGTTACAAAGCAGAAAAAGAAACTACAACTGCCGAGTAAATTATCATAAAGTAAATACTGGAGCAAACAGACTTTATTTAGTTGCCTATACTTTCGCAATTGCAAGGTATAGGCAATTCTTTTTATATTGAAGTCTTATAAATTTGATTACCACAATTTATTTGAAATTATCTGAACTATTTTAATCTAATTTTTAAAAATCTTATCGCATTGACCATGAAAAAATATCTTTTAATCGTTCTTGCAACGGGTTTTCTTGCAAGTTGTGTTTCGAAAGGTGAGTATGAAAAACTGAGTGAAGAACGTAATTTGCTACAAGCAGAGCTTGAAAATACGGAGAAGCTTAACAGTCAAATTACCTCAAAAATGGACGAGGTAGATGTATTACTTGATTCTATAGAGGCTTCTGACCAAAGTTTGAGTATCCAACTCGAAAAAGGCACAAGCTACTCTGACTATTCTTCTAGGCTTCAGAACATTAACAACGTAATTGAAAATAGCAAGAATAAAATTGCAGAAATGGAGAAGCTACTCGAAGATTCTGATGCTAAAAATTCTTCTTTAGGAAGAATGGTTTCTAAGCTTCGTAGCAGCATAGAGCAAAAAGAAGCGCGTATTGCAGAGCTTAATCAGCAAGTAGAAAAGTATAAAACTGAAAATGCTTCTCTCATTAAAACAGTGGATTTACAGAGTAGAGAGTTAAAAGAACGAGAGATGCAAATTCAACTTAAAAAAGAAGAATTAGAAAAGCTACAAGCAGATATTGAAGAAGCAAACAATACAATTCAGGATACAAAAGCAACGCTATTTTACGACCAAGCAGAAGCAATGGTAGAAGCTGCTGACAGAACCAAGTTTGCCCCTAAGAAAAAGAAAGAAACATATAAAGAAGCTTACGAACTTTACAAGCAAGCTTTTGAAGCAGGGAACAAAGAAGCCTTCGCTAAGATGGAAGCACTTGAGAAGAAAATGTAATACATTGGTTTATAAGATTTTAGGAGCCTGTATAGAATTTAGTGTATAAGGGAGATTACAAATTTTTTGAATGATTA
>CAZFQW010000462.1:0-3583 GCA_964521225.1 uncultured Roseobacteraceae bacterium | reverse complement strand
TCCCCCTTTACAAAATCTCCCCGATAATGAATTCGACTGGGTAATTTCTTTCCAAGTAATTGAGCATATTAAAGACGACCATCAGTACCTAAAAGAAATACAAAGGGTATTAAAATCAGGGGGGAAAGCGATTATCACTACGCCTAATATTTTACTTTCACTCACTCGGAATCCGTGGCATGTAAGAGAATACACCGCCAAAGAGTTAAAGTCAATTTGCGAAAAATATTTCTCTAAAGCCGAGGTGCAAGGGGTGCAGGGTTCTGAGCCAGTCATGGAATATTATGAAAATAATAAAGAATCAGTAAAAAAAATCACTCGCTTCGATGTTTTAAACCTTCAGTACCGACTCCCTCGGGTAATGCTTCAAGTACCCTACGACTTGCTGAACAGGATGAACCGGAAATCGTTAATGAATGAAAATGATGGTTTGGTAAAGGAGATTACCACTGCCGATTATTTCCTTATCCCCGAAGCCGAAAAAGCATTTGATTTATTTTGTGTTGTAGAAAAGTAGGGATTGTTTACGTGATAGAGATAATATCAATACAGGAAAAATAACAGAAAGGAATTTACGATAAAACAAGAAGCCAAGCCAACGGAAAAGCCTAGCCATACCTCTTTATGAGTATGGGCTTTAAGCGCCAATCGTGCTGCCATCACTATCCCAGAACAAATGATGGCAATTATTAGAGGGTTGAGCAGAGGGTAGTTAGGGTAAAAAATCCGCATACTTAAAAAAAAGCCAATTGCTCCGCTAAAACTTGCAGTATGAATACTTATTTTTTGATAACTAGTGATAAAAGTGAGCAAGCTTAGGGTAACGCTTACACTCAGCATTAAGGCGCTAATAGTTAGCAAGCCGTCCATTTTGGTAATCATAAAATAGGTGAGGACGCTGTGATAAACGGTTGTTAAAATTAGGGGGGCGTAGCGTTCCTTCTGGGTAGGCATTCTTATATCTTTTATATACCCCGATTTATGCATTAACAAAACGCTAACAATAGGGCCAATAATAGTGAAAATAGCGATGAGCAAATACACATAAGCTTGTACTGGCTGGTAGGCTAATACTAAAAAAGGGCAGTAATGGAAAATAGCTACTGCCGACAGAAGGGGCACCCAAGTAGGGTGCATTGCAATCGAAATAATATTGGCAAGTCGTTCGTTCAAAGCTTCTATAGTTCTTTCCTTAAACGAGCAACCGGAATTTTCAAGTTTTCTCTGTACTTAGCTACCGTTCTTCTGGCAATATTGTAGCCTTTCAGGCGGAGTAGTTTTTCTAGTTTGTCGTCAGAGAGGGGTCTGCGTTTATCTTCGCCCTCAATAATTTGCTTCAAAATATGTTTTACTTCTTTGCTACTTACCTCTTCGCCAGTATCGGTTACAATGCTTTCTGAGAAAAAGAATTTAAGAAGGAAAATGCCAAAATCTGTCTGAACTGATTTGCTATTTGCCACCCTCGAAACAGTGGAAATATCCATGTTGATTTCTTCGGCAATATCTTTCAAAATCATAGGGCGAAGTTTACTGTCATCGCCCGACATAAAGAAATCGTATTGGTATCGAACAATGGCACGCATGGTTTTTAACAATGTTTCTTGCCGTTGCCTTATGGCATCGATAAACCACTTTGCCGAGTCTAGCTTTTGCTTAACAAAAGTTACGGTTTGTCGGAGTTTCTTATCTTTTTTCTTTGCCTTATCATAAGTGTCGAGCATTTCAGCGTATCGTCTGCTTACGTGTAACTCGGGTGCATTTTTTGAATTCAAACGAACTTCTAAGTCTCCGTTCACTTCTTTCAGAATGAAATCGGGAATGATGTATTGATTTCTTGAATAGGTAGTACTAAAACCGCCCGGTTTGGGGTTCAGCTTAATAATAATTTGAACGGCATCTTTTAAGGCATCTTCTGTGATACCCAATTTCTTCTGGATTTTTGTGAAATGCTTCTTTTTGAACTCTTCAAAGCAAAGCATTACTACTTTTAATGCATTTTTATTGAGAGGGATATTTAAGTCTTTGCGTTTAATTTGAAGGGTAAGGCATTCTTGTAAATCCCTTGCCGCAATTCCGGGAGGGTCAAAAAGCTGAACTTTCTTTAAAATTGCTTCTACTTCTCCTAAGGTAGCTTCTACATTTTGGGCAAATGCTAAGTCGTTTACAATAGCTTCAAGTTCTCTTCTGATATAGCCATCATTATCGATACTTCCAATTAATTGTTCCCCAATAACATTTTCGCGGTCACTCAGATTTAAATAGCTTAGTTGCGAATGCAGCGACTCCGTTAAACTAGAAACCGTAGCAATGGGCATGTATCTGTCTTCTTCATCGGGAGAAGGACCATCTCCTTGCATTTTATAGCCTGAAATATCGTCTTTACTTACGTAGTCTTCAACATTGATATCTTCAACACTGTCGTTTTCGTATTCTTCACTTCCAAGGTCTTCTTCGGAAGAGAATTCATCTTTCTCATCGTTCGATTCGTCTCTACCTTCTTCTAAAGCAGGATTACTTTCTAATTCCGCTTCTACACGCGCTTCTAATTCAACAGTTGGAATTTGCAGTAATTTGATAAACTGTATCTGTTGTGGCGAAAGCTTTTGCGATAACGATTGCTGGAGGTTTAGCTTTTGCATAACATGATGTTTCTTTAGTTAAGTTTAATAGTTGTAGTGGTTTAATCGGCTCTAAAGCAAAGACAGATTGTTCTTGCATTAATTTGTAAAAGAAAAGACCTCACTTCTTGCGAAATCAGATTTTACAAATCAGAAAAAGTAATGGGAGAATCTTTTTCACTACTAAGGCAAACTCTTTACAAGTTTGTGATAGAAGATACGCAAACTTTGATAGTGAAGTTAATAAAAAACCTTTTTTAAAAGTTTCTATTTTTAATAAAAGTATTGAATTTTTTATAAAAACTGTGCCTAATTTAAAATAAGAATGAAATTTTCTACAGAACACCTCAATGTATTGTGTAATAGCCAATTTTTATTAACAAAACAAAAGTTGCTAGAATACATTTATGAGCAATTATCGCACTGGCAAAGTTGGCATTTATCCTATGTAAAGGTTTATGAGCAGTACACCGCAGGAGTGTTCCGAAAACCCTTGAGTGGTAAAATCTCCCGTGGCGAAAACTACCGTGGTTTACCCTATTTAGTGTTAGATGCCCCTCGGTTTTTTACTCCTGAAGATGTATTTGCCATCAGAATTATGTTTTGGTGGGGGAATGACTTTAGCTATACGCTGCATTTAGCTGGTAAACCACTTGAAATGTATAGAGCATCCCTCAAAAAAAAACTTGTTGAATTGGCTGAAAACGAAGTGTTTTTTTGTGTGAATCCCTCTCCGTGGGAGTACCATTTTGAAGAAGATAACTACCAAAAATTAGCAGCGGCTCCTACCGAAATGATTGAAGCCCATTTATTTCAAAAAAACTTTGTGAAACTCAGCCGAAAGCTACCAATAACCGATTTTGAGAAGTTTAATGATTTTGTAGAGGAAAGTTTTTCGCTTTTTTTAATTGATTAAGAGCATGTTTAAAAATTTAATTTCTTAAAAACGAATTATCATAAAATAA
>CAZFQW010000461.1:0-3584 GCA_964521225.1 uncultured Roseobacteraceae bacterium | reverse complement strand
ACTCTTCTAACTTTAGTTTTGCCGTTTCAACATATTGCTGATACGCCGGATTGGTGAGGTACGATTTGCTATCTAAAAGCGCTACGCCTTCGGTCTGAGACACCCATATTTCGTAACCTATTCTGTTTTCAATATGCTGAGACTCTTCAATGCCATTGCCCGGTGCAAATAAATTCACTAAAAACAACCCTACTCCAACCGCAGTTACGGTGGTGATAAGATAAGTTATGAGCGTTTTAAGCCCCATCCTACCTAACTTGGTTGCATCAGACAAATCGGAAATTCCTTTAATAATAGAGAATAGCACCAATGGAACTGCAATCAGTTTTAATAAATTAATAAAAATGGTTCCGAAAGGATTGATCCAATCAATCGTGAACTTGTTTAGCCCAACGTTACTGGAAATAAAAGCCCAAAGAACACCGAGAACTAAGCCAATAATTATTTGCCAATGTAAAGCGAGTTTCTTCATAGTTGTAGTAGGTTTTTTCTCAAATATACTGAACTGAACGATGTTGTAAGTTTTAAATGCTAATTTTTGCACCTTAATGTTCCTATTGTATAAATTTCTTAGAGCATGTTTAAAAATTTAATTTCTTAAAAACGAATTATCATAAAATAATAATTTGTGTAACGTTGTCTTAGCATTTGTTCATTTTTCCTTGATGAAAAACGAACCAAAAAATCAAGAAAATCCAAAGCTTCCACCCTTCATACCCACCCTAACCCCCGCTGGATTTTCGTGCCTGCGCTCTTTAAATTTCTTATTTTCAAATGCTTACAAAAACTTAAACATGCTCTTAAAAGTATGAAACGTACCTACAAATTTTATTTATTAGTATTTGCCATTTTATGCTGCTGTAATTGTGGCACTTCAAATAACAGTACAAATACTAATGGTAAAGCTTCTCTAGGCGAAAACGCTATACAGCCAAAAGATACAACCCACTTACTAGTATGAGCCGATGAGTTTGAATACAAAGGAGCACCCGAGCCTCAAAAATGGAGCTATGTTATTGGCGATGGCTGCCCTAACAGTTGCGGCTTTGGCAATAATGAGTTGCAGTACTACTCCGACCGCCCAAAAAATGGATTGGTACAAAAAGGAAGGCTAAATCAGTTTGCTGATACAGAACAATAGCCTTTCGACGAAAACCCTTTTTACTTGATTCTGAATATTGCAGTTGGAGGTAACTGGGGAGGGTAAGAAGGTGCTGACGACTCTATTTGGCCACAAACAATGGAGATAGATTATGTAAGAGTATACCAACGCAAGAAGTATTAAGCCTAGCCTTACACGGAAAACTAAAGTTCATCTAATAGTAATTGGGTGAACTTTTTTGTGAATCTATCTACCTTAGGAACGATGAATAAATAAATTATCTTTCGCTCTTCACTTCTATGCTTCAACCTATTGGCATAATCACCTTTTTGCTATCATAAAAAAATCGCAGGTAGATTGGCGAATGTTTCTTTTTAAGAGTATGCAAATAGAAATGTACGGGGATACTAGAAGAGTGCGCCATGGAGTAGGTGAGATTCGTGTACACTTAAATGCATCCTTTTTTCTCAAATCATTTACATTTAGGTACTTTCATAAAAGCAAAAAAGCCCTGCATTTGAGGGCTTTTTTGCTTTTAGAGGAATTTACACGAAAGTAACCGTAAATAAAGTGGAGTCGGAGGGAGTCGAACCCTCGTCCAAGAAGGAAACTATCATACCTTCTACATGCTTAGTTACCTTTTAATTTTCGAGCTTTCTCCAGACAGGTAACTGCCAGAAAAAAACCTTAACTGCTTTGGTTTCGCTTCGGTTTCGCAGTGCAACCCAAGCTAGTTCTTCGGTTGCGACACCCCGTTCTCAAACTCGGAAGAACATAGAGTTTGCGAGGTGTTAGCCGTCAACACCTTGGTTGACTAAGCGAAGTAAACATTCCGTTTACTTACGCAGCTAAAGCGTATTGCTTTTCGCCTATTATGGTTTCGGACTATCTTTCGAGGCTCTCACCCGATGAGCCTGCATGCTTATATGTAGCGTCTCGACCTGTCAAAATCCAGTCGACCCCATATTTTTTGTAATGTATATACATTTAGTGGTTTTAAAAAGTTCAGATTGTTTCTGTATTCCCTTCTTTTTTTGGGGTAGCGGCTTCAAAAAGAAGTGGGATTCAAAAATTGCAATGTCTTTTGAACCCCCTTTATTGGGTAACATGAAAGTGCTTTTCTTACCAAAACCGCTACACTGCCTAAAGTTTATGGATCCAGCCTCTGTTGTCTTCTTGAATGCCTCTTTGCAAATTGCTTAGTTGTTGTAGCACCCAGTTTGAGAACTCTCTGTTCTCTACGGCTGGTAGTAGGTAATCTGTACCTTTGTGGTTAATTTGGGCAATGTGTGCTACCGTTGCTGCTGTTCCTGCGCCAAAAGCTTCTTTGAGTGTACCTTGCTGAAGCCCCTCTATTACTTCTTGCACCAAAATGGGCCTTTCTTCTACCTTCATCCCTTTCTCTTTGGCTAGTTCTATGATACTTCTTCTGGTAACCCCATGTAATATGGTATCGCTTGCTGGCGCGGTTAAAAGGGTGTCTCCTAAAACAAACATCAAGTTCATTGTCCCTGCTTCTTCTATGTATTTGTGTTCGTAGGCATCAGTCCAGATTAGCTGGTGATAGCCTTGTTCTTGCGCTAATTTAGCAGGATACATAGAAGCTGCATAATTCCCTGCGAACTTTGCCGCACCGGTACCACCAACACAAGCCCTTGAGTAATGATTTTCTATTTTTACCCTTACAGGTTCAGCGTAGTAGCTTCCTACTGGCGATGTGAAAATAATGAATTTGTAAGTTTCCGACGGTTTTAAACCTATAAAAGCATCGGTAGCAAACATATATGGGCGAATATAAAGTGCACAACTTGGCTGATTGGGCACCCAATTTCTGTCGACGTTTACGAGTTCTTTCAGCCCATTGATAAAGATCTCCTCAGGGATTGTGGGCATGCAAATTCTTTCTGCGGAAAGGTTGAACCGCTCGAAGTTTTTGTCGGGTCTGAAGAGCAATACTTTTTCTTCCGATTGACTCCTATAAGCTTTCATTCCTTCAAAAATGGCTTGTCCGTAGTGCAGTGCCGATATTGCTGGGCTTAGTTCTATATTTTTGAAAGGCTCTATTTTACAATTTTTCCATTCTCCGTCTGTATAGTCGGCGGTAAACATGTGGTCTGAGTATATTTTGCCGAAAGCTATATTGTTGAAATCAACCTCATTTAAACGAGAGTTTGAGGTTTTTTCTATGGGGAAATCTAGTGTTTGTACAGTCATTTTTCTTCAAAATTTTAGTTAATAAAGGGTTGAAACGATTTGCTTACTATTGGTGTGAGCAAGGAAGCAAAACTGGGCATGGGTTGGTTATTTATTGGTAAAAGATATGTTCGATGAGCGTTTGTAATTCTTTTTGAACCGGCTTGGAAGCTGCAATGAGTTCCCTGCCAAATAGTGCTTGGTCGCCATTTTTAAAGTCGCTGACTCGGCCTCCTGCACACTCCACTAGTAAAATCCCTGCGGCAACATCCCACGAGTTAAGGTTGTA
>CAZFQW010000460.1:0-3587 GCA_964521225.1 uncultured Roseobacteraceae bacterium | reverse complement strand
CGGAAACTTCTCGAATTATTCCGCCACCAAGGTTATAAGGAAGTATATTTTCAATATAATTATCGGCTACATATAAAATCCCTACACCAAAAGGACCGAACAGTTTATGTGCCGAAAAAGCAAGAAAATCGTATTGTAGTTTTTTTTGACTCAGTTCGTAGTATGCTGCACTTTGGGCGGCATCAAGCATTACGGGCACTCCCTTTTTATGTGCTATTTCAATAATTTCTTCAATAGGATTAATCGTTCCTAGGGTATTAGAGATATGATTAACACTCAATAATTTAGTTTTTCTATCTATTAAATTATTTAATGCCAAAAGGTTTAAATCGCCATTTTTATCGATAGGAATTACTCTAAATTCCACTTTTTTTTCCTGTGCTATTTTTTGCCAAGGAATAAAATTAGCATGGTGTTCCATAATAGTTGTTACCACATTATCGCCTTCGTTAAGCGTAGGGCTTAAAAACGAATTTGCTACGATATTTACCGACTCTGTAGTTCCTTTGGTAAAGGCAATAGAAGCTGCATTTTCAGTACCTAAAAAACGGGCAACTTGGCTACGGACTGCCTCATATTTTTGCGTTGCATTGTTCGATAAATCGTAAACACCTCGGTGAATATTGGCATTTTCGTAGGCATAAAAATCGTAAATAGCCTCAACAACTACTTTTGGGCGCTGTGTAGTCGCCGCATTATCCAAATAAGCTAAGCCGGGGTGTTTGTCGAAAATGAGGAACTGATTTCTATATAGATTTGCCAAGGGTTAAAATCTCAAAGTTATTTTAATGAAAGAACACGTATTTATCTTTCATTGTTTTTTCTCTTTCATTCTATAATCGTATCATCGTAGTATCAAACCATTAAATCTTTAAAATATGACTTTTGAAGTTTGTATCGATTCCCTAGCTTCTGCCAAAGCAGCGCAAGAAGGCGGCGCACAACGAGTAGAACTATGCGATAATTTAATTGAAGGGGGTACAACTCCTAGTTTCGGAATGGTGAAAGTGGTGTGCCAGCATACTTCGCTAGCAGTAATGGTGATGATACGGCCTAGAGGTGGCGATTTTTTATATAATGAGGAGGAGCTAGAAATTATGGCAGAGGATATTCAGCATTTCAAGCAATTGCCTATTAAAGGTTTTGTATTTGGCTTGTTAAAAAAAGACGGGACTATCGACATTGAGAACGCTAAAAAACTCATTGCGCTTTCCAGACCTTTTGAAGTTGCTTTCCATAGGGCTTTTGATATGTCGTTAAATCCTTCAGAGGCTTTAGAAACCCTGATTGATTTGGGCGTTGATAGGCTCTTAACTTCGGGGCAGAAACTTAATGCGTTCGAGGGGCGTATGCTTCTTAAGCAACTGCACCAGCAAGCCGCAGGAAGAATTACAATTATGCCCGGAGCAGGAATTAACGAAGAAAACATTCAGGAAATTATTAGAATGACAGGAGCCTCTGAATTTCACGCAAGTGCAAAAGCATCCATTTCGAGCCAAATGGATTTTCAAAACCAAGCAGTTTCTATGAGCGATGGCAAAAATTCAGCATTTAACTTATTTGTTACCTCTAAGGAAAGGGTAAAAGCTATTTTTGAAAATGCTAAGAAAGCGCATCTGTAGCTTCTAAATTTTTATCCCAATCACCAACATATCGTCGGTTTGCCTTTTGCTAGAAGACTCTGCGACCCATTCGTTCATCACTTCGTTCAAAATGATATTTTGTTCTTGCATCGGTTTTTCATGAATATCGAATAAAAGCTGCCTGAAACGGTGTGTCATGAATTTTTTATCTTCTGGCCCACCGAATTGATCTTGGTAACCATCAGAAAAAATATAAAACGTGGTTGGTATATTTAGGTCTATCGAATGGGTATGGAATATTCTGACTTTCTCTCTTTGTTGCCCTCCTACTGGCTGTCGGTCGCCTCTAAGCCGGTGCATTTCGCCTTTTTGTATATATAGAAGGTTTGTTTGCGCACCTGTGAAATGTAGCACTCCTTTAGTGTGATTTACAACACATAGAGAAATATCCATGCCATCTCGGTTGCGTGTTTCAACCTGTTTGAAAGAGTTACGAATGTTCAAATGCATGTCTTTCAAGATTTCGGCGGGATTCTCTAAACCTCTAAACTCCACTGCTTGGGTTAGCATTGTTTCCCCTGCAATAGACATAAATGCACCCGGTACACCATGCCCTGTGCAGTCTGCTGCGGCTAAGAAGGTTAAATTTTCTTTTCGGTAAAACCAATAAAAATCGCCACTTACAATATCTCTTGGTCGATAAAAAATAAAAGCATCTTGAAATACTGCCGTAATTTCTTCTAATTGTGGTAAAGAAGCTAACTGAATTCGTTTTGCATAATTGATACTCGCAGTAATTTCTTCATTCGATTTTTCAATCACCTTTTTCTGGTTCAAAAGCTCTTCCGTACGTTTCGCAACTACTTCTTCTAGCTTAGCTTTTTCCTTCACAAGCCTTACTGTGTACCGTTTCACCGCTCCAAAAACAACCAGCACAACCCCTAAAATGTAAAGTGTAAAAGCCCACCATGTTTGGTACCAAGGTAGTACAACCTCTAACCGCAATCTTACAGGGTAACTCCAAACATAGTTTCCCTGTTGCCTTGCCCTAGCTTCTAAAATATATTCTCCTACTTCTAATTTAGGTACAAAGAAGTTAGGTTCCCGACTTGGATTAGACCACTGCTGATTCTTACTTCCTGTGAGCCTAAACTGATATAAGAGGTGTTCAGAAGGATATTGCAAGCACATAATTTCTTCTTGCAAGTATGTTCCGCTTGTTAACCGATAACTAAACTGATTCGTATTTAATAAATTACCATCGTTTCCAATAGCTATTATAATAGGTGTTTTAGTAATTTCATATCCTTTTAATTTATCTGCCTTTACAATTCCTGACGACGTTCCAAGCCACAAATTATTTTTACTATCTACTAAAATTGAACGTGGAGTAATATCTTCGGAGCTTAGTCCATTTTTTTCGTTAAAATGGATAAAGTGATCGCCTGTATATTTTATTACCCCCAAACTACTGCCTAACCATAAGTTACCAGAGTGGTCTTCGGTAATGGAGCGTATGTTTTCGTTGGAAAAACTTCCCAAAAACACTCTTCTGATGCTATCTGCCTCATAAAGTAATAGGCCTTCTGAGCTTGCTAAAAATATTTGTCTGTCATTGGCTATTACCAAATCATTTATGGTGAAGTTCTTTTTATCGCGCAATTCTGGCAATTTGGGGCTTAAATTCTCAAAAACATCGGTAGAAGGGTTATATCGCATCAAAAAGCGATTTACATCGTTTCCTCCTAAATAAATTTGATTATTGGGTGATTTCTCGACTACGCTAAAGACACTAGAAACACCTTCATTATGGTGATAAAATTTGATGTCGAGGTTTCCTGAAATCTTAATTATTCCTTCTAAATTGCTAGGAATACCCCATATATTTCCTTTGCCGTCGCTAACCATAGAAAGAAGCACCGCTTGTTGGTCTGAAAAATCTAGTTCGTAAAGTAACTCTCCATCAGCAGAAAGATTAATTAATTTTTCGTTAGCAGTGGCTAC
>CAZFQW010000459.1:0-3590 GCA_964521225.1 uncultured Roseobacteraceae bacterium | reverse complement strand
AGAGTTAGAGCATGTTTAAAAATTTAATTTCTTAAAAACGAATTATCATAAAATAATAATTTGTGTAACGTTGTCTTAGCATTTGTTCATTTTTCCTTGATGAAAAACGAACCAAAAAATCAAGAAAATCCAAAGCTTCCACCCTTCATACCCACCCTAACCCCCGCTGGATTTTCGTGCCTGCGCTCTTTAAATTTCTTATTTTCAAATGCTTACAAAAACTTAAACATGCTCTTAGTCTGTCAACTTAATCCCAAATATCTAGTATTTTTTTTTCTGTTTAACATATCTGTAATTAAATCTTTGGGGTGTAGGTACTTCACTATAAATCCTATCGTACACGATGAAGCACATGTTACAGTTAAAATAAACAAAAAATCACCTTAGCAAACTCACCGACCCTTTGATTTCCTGCCCATTTCTAACAATGCGGAGTGTATAAAAATAGGTTCCTTCAGGCAGGTTGTTGCCCTCCCATTGGTTGGTATAGTTGGTGGCTCTATAAACCTCTTCGCCCCAACGATTGATGACGACTAATTCGTTTTCTCGGTATAAATCGAGCTTAATAATTTCAAAAGTATCGTTGAAATTGTCGTTATTCGGTGTAAATACGTTTGGGACAGTAAGTGGGTGTTCAAACGAAAACTCAATACTGTTTGACCATGAAAATTGATTAGAGGCATTCCCTATCGCTTTCACTCGGTACTGATGCACAAAACCATCGGCAGCAACAAAATCGGCAAAACTCGTAGTACTAAGGGTTTGATAGCGGGTAAACCCTGCCTCGTTATCGAGTTTCCGCCACAGTTCGTAGGCTTGTACTTCCCAACCGTTATAAGCATTCCAACGGAGCGATATTTCGTCGGTAGCAATATTGCTTTCGCCGTTTAATAAAAGGGTGTTGTGCACTCCGCTTTCTAGGGTTTCATCGCAATTGTTGAGGGCTACTACTTGGTATTCAAAGGAGTTTGCCGAAGAATTTACGCCAACATCGGTGTATTGCCGTGCAGTAGCGGGAAGTTGCGCAACGGTTTGCCAATTGCCTGCCCCTACTGCTCGCCGTTGTATTTCTAACTGGCCTTGTATTCCTGTAGTGCTGTTTACACTCCACCTAACGGTTGCATTTTGCTCGTTTTGTTCTTCGAGAGTTACGTTTTGTAAGGTAACTTCTGTTGGATCGTCAATTACGCTTACAGTGAGTATTTCTGAAAGTCCTTCGCAGGTTGCAAAAGGGGTTACGCTCCTTTCAAATACTTGAATTTGATGTACTCCTACGCCCGCCCAATTAATGGTTGCTTGTGCTGTCCCCTGCCCTGCTACTACTTCTCCACCTGCTACTTGCCATGCATAGGTAGAGCCGTGGGTGTTGGCAAGTGTGTAAACATTTCCATCTTTTTTATTCAAACAAACAAGGGTATCGCCTTGGGGGGTTTCAGGCTCGAGTAATAAATTGATTCTTATGGCTAAAGTGAGTGTATCATTACTACAACCAAAATTATTAGTTTGTATCAGTTTAACAGAGGCGTTATCATTTGCTTCGCCCCAATCGACGGTTATTGTGTTGCTCCCCTGCCCTGTAATGAGTGTGCCACCTTCTACCAGCCATGTGTATTGAATGTTGGTTTGCGAAATAACTTTGTATTCTGCTCTAGCTACTCCCGGACAGACTACGGGGCTTCCTATAATTGGAAATGCTTGTGGTAATGGGTTGTATTTCAATTCAATGGAATCTCTCAATGTACAATTTCCTACGCTAACATCTACCCAATAAATCCCCGCAGTAGAAACAGTGAAAAGTGAATCGTTAGCACCGTTTTGCCAAAGGTAACTTACGCCCGAAAGTGGAACGTTTAAGGTAAGTTCTTCGCCCTCGCAGAGGGTGGTATCGTTGCCTAAATCGAAAACGGGAAATGCTTGGTAACTCACCACAATGGAGTCTTCGGCAAAGCAAGTGCCGCGGTTAATTAGTACTTTGTAAGTCCCTGCTTGGGTAACGGTAAATTTGGCTTCTGTTGAGCCATTTTGCCACAGATAACTTGCGCCTTCGTTCGAAACGTCTAATGCTAAAATTTGCCCTTCGCAGAGCGTGGTATCGGTGAGTAAATCAAGTGTGAGTATGCCATCAAAATTCACTTCGATAGAATCTCGCACCGTACAATTTCCTACCGTTACATCTACCCAATAAATACCTGTTTCTTTCACTACTAAGAGCGAGTCGGTGGAGTTGTCTTGCCAAGCAAAACGTACGTTTTCGAGTGGTACGTTCAAAATTAAGGAATCACCCTCGCAAAGTGCCGTATCTTTCCCTAAATCGAATACTGGTAATGGCTGATAGCTCACCTGAATGGAGTCTTCTGAGAAACACGCCCCACGGGTAATGGACACGCTATATTTACCGGCTTGCGAAATGGTGTAGGTGGCATTGGTGGTGCTGTCTTGCCAAACGTAAAATGCACCTTCGTTGGTTACATCTATTTCATAGACTTCTCCCTCGCAAAGTACGGTGTCTTTCGGGAAGTTCATTGTAATGGTTTCATCTACAATGACTTCGATAGAATCTCGTACCGTGCAAATTCCTTGTGTTACGTCTACCCAATAAATGCCTGTTTCTTTAATGGTGAACAGAGAATCAGTTGTGCCATCTTGCCAAGCAAATGCTACATTTTCTAGGGGAACATTCACTACCAAAGAATCGCCTTCGCAAAGTCTTCTATTTGCTCCTAAGTTAAAGATAGGCAGTGGCTGATATTCGACCCGAATAGAATCTATCAGGAAGCATTGCCCTCTCGTAACTTCCACTGTGTAAGTCCCGGCTTCGGTTACAGCGAAGGCAGAATCTGTTGCGCCATTTTGCCAGCGGTAAGTTGCCCCTGCATTGAAGGCATTTATTATGTACATATCGCCCTCGCACAATAAGGTGTCTTTAGGAAATAAAACGGACAAATCCTTGTCGAAAATAACTTCGATAGAATCTCTGAGCGTGCAATTTCCTACGGTTGCATCTACCCAATAAATGCCTGTTTTTTTAATGGTGAACAGAGAATCAGTTGCGCTATTTTGCCAAGCAAAGGCAACGCCTTCTAAGGGAATTTGAAGCAATAGGGAATCGCCTTCGCAGAGGGTGGTATCTTGCCCTAAATCGAAAACGGGAAGTGCTTGATATTTTACTTCAATGGAGTCGGTGATAAAACACGCTCCTCTGCTAATTTCCACTTTGTACATGCCCGGCTCGGTTACGGTAAAAACGGAGTCGGTTGCGCCATCTTGCCAGCGGTAAGTTGCCCCTTCGTTAAAGGCATCGATTACATAGATTTCACCTTCGCAAATTGTGGTATCGGAAGGTATTTCAAAAACCAATGAATTTTCAAAGGTTACTTCAATGGAATCTCTGAAAGTGCATCTGCCATTATCGTATTCTAGCCAATAAATTCCAGTTTCTGTGATGATTTTTGTAGTATCAATTGATTGGTCTTGCCATTGGAAACGTAGCGAGTCGAACGGAATATGTAAAGCTAGGCTATCGCCAACACAAAGCGTGGTATCTGCTCCTAGGGTGAAAATAGGTAGAGGTAGCACTTCTACTTTTATTG
>CAZFQW010000458.1:0-3595 GCA_964521225.1 uncultured Roseobacteraceae bacterium | reverse complement strand
TTCCTGTGCTTTTAGCTATTTTAGCACAGAATATTTGCCATTCGTGGCACACACAAAAGCTAAAAAAACATTTGGGGCTTGTGGGTTATTGGAAGTTTGTAACATTCTGCAAATGGTCTCAAGTAAAGAAGGCGGAGTGCTTTCTAATCCAAACGCTTTTTAGCCAAGTCGTTGTAAGCAATTTAACGAAATCACGACAAATGATATATGAATAACATAATAGTCGACTTAAAAACTGAAAATAACTTTGCGTTTGGAAAGTTATACAAAGATAATTTTGAGAAAATCTCAAACTTTGTCCAAAACAACAGCGGAAATCAAGCTGACGCAGAAGACCTTTTTCAAGATGCAATGATGGTACTTATCGAAAAACTTCGTCAAGATAATTTTCAATTGACCGCTTCAATAGACACCTATGTCTATGCAATTTGCAAAAATCTTTGGTTCAAAAAGCTTCGAAACAAAAATTACGAGCTTTCTGTCGAAGAATTACAATCTTTTGATTTTTTGACTTCAATTAATGATTCCATTGAAGATGAGAAAACGCATTTAGAAAAGCTGAAAGGTTACTTACTTAAAATAACCGACCATTGTAACCGACTTATTCACGATATTTTTTTCAAAGAAAAAGCGATTGACCAAATTCAGAAAGATTATGGCTATTCAACACGTCATAATGCTCAAAATCAAAAACATAAGTGTGTTGAACAAATACGGAAAGTAAAGGAAGAAGACGAGCGGAAAGAAAATTTTTAATTTTTTTCCTTTGCTTGGGTGATTATTTGAAACTATTGGTATAAAGGTATAGATAGTTCATTTTGGCTATCATAACTTTTAAAATATTAGAACAATGGTTTCAACAATCAAAACAATGGTTTTCGCAGTAGCAATTACTGCTTTAAGTGCGTTTTCTGCAAACGCACAAGATGCTACAATGTGGAAAATTGACAAATCTCACACTTCGGTCAATTTTTCAATCAATCACTTTTTCTCTTCCGTTCCAGGAAAATTCACGGATTTTGGAGGTATGGTTCATTTCGACCCAAACAACTTGAAAGGAAGTAAAGCAGATTTCTCGGTATCAATCAGCAGCGTGAATACCGATGATGCTAAAAGAGACAAACACTTACAATCAAAGGATTTTTTCGACGCAAAGTCTTACCCAAAAATGTCTTTTCAATCGACCAAATTCGAGAAAAAGTCTGATAAAGAATATTTGATTCACGGAAAACTAACCATTAAAGACGTAAGTAAAAATGTGGTTCTTCCAATGAAAATTACAGGAGAAATGGAACATCCAATGATGAAAAAAAAGATTATTTTAGGAATAGTCATTGACGCTACAATAGACAGAACAGATTACGGAGTTGGCACAGGAGATTGGGCAACTACAATGGTTGTTGGCGATGAAGTGAAAATCCATATTCCAATGGAATTGAATAGAACGAAGTAAACTAAAAATAATGAACACAAGAATTCAAATAACAGGATTTGCCTTTGCATTCGCCTTATACCTATTTGCGCATATTTAAACATAAAATCAATAATGTTTGGTTAAAAGGAGCAGTATTTGGCATTATTGCTTTTGTATTTGCACAAATTATGATGGGAATGATGATGCCAATGCCGAAAACGGACGGCTCTATGATTTTAAAGGCAATTGGGAGTTTAATGGGATATATAATATTTGGAATGGCAGTTACTAAAATAGTAGGCGAAACTTATTGTAGTAGTGGGTTTTGCGAAACTAAAACGAAATAAAAAAACTGCCTACAACATTTTATAAACGCAATAGTGGCTTGAGTGCAAACTTGAACCGTTTTTGCGTTTAAAAATATATATTACTATCCGAAAAGAAAGTGCATTTTAAGTCGCCACTTATGTTATGCGCGAAACGTTCCCCGCCATTTAAAAAATATAGTATAAAATATGCAAAAATTAATAAAGTATTCAGCGCTTCAAGACAGACAACCAAAGCCTTTCCTAATCAATGGCTTGGACTTGATTCTAATTCGCTATGATGACAAAGTTTCGGTGTTATACGGCAGATGCCTGCATCGTGGGGCATTGATGGCAGATGGTTTTGTAGATGGCGATAACCTAATTTGTGGTTTGCACGGTTGGGATTATCGTATGGATACGGGAGTCTCGGAATATAACAATAAAGAGGTACTTCATAAATTCAAATCCGAAATCAGAGAAGATTTCGTTTGGATAGATGAGCAAGAAATTAATGATTATTTAAAAGAGCATCCACAGCCGTTTAACAGAGAGCAATACCTCGGTCAATATGCGGACACACACCCCGAAGCTACCGAACCGTATACGGGTTATATCAAATCGTTGGCTCAAAATGGTTTAAAAAAATACGGGCACCACGGTCCTTCCACCTCAATGGGCGTGGACAGAAACTTACTGCCCAAATGGGAAAACATTCAGTTTTTACCAGCACAATTAGCCAAAAGACCCCTTTTGGATGAAGATGATGTACAAACAAAAGTGGTGATTGGGAAAAATGCCAAAAAACCGATAAGCATAGATATTCCCATATTCGTTTCGGATATGAGTTTTGGGGCATTATCTAAAGAAGCTAAAATTGCTCTTGCCAAAGGTGCCGAGTGGGCAGGTACAGGCATCTGTAGTGGCGAAGGCGGAATGTTGCCAGAAGAACAAGCCAACAACTCACACTATTTTTATGAATTGGCTTCTGGGAAATTTGGTTTCAGTTGGGAAAAAGTGCAAAAAGCCCAAGCCTTTCATTTCAAAGGTGGACAAGGAGCCAAGACAGGTACAGGCGGACACTTGCCCGGACATAAAGTAACTAAAGAAATAGCTAAAGTGCGTGGTTTAAAGGAAGGCGAAAACGCTATTTCACCTGCTGCATTTCCCGATTTGTTTACTGCCGAAGATTTCAAGGCTTTTGCGGAGGAGGTAAGGGAAAAAACAGGCGGCATACCCATCGGCTTTAAAATTGCCGCCAGTCACATTGAAGCCGACATTGATTTTGCATTAAAAGTTGGCGTTGACTACATCATTCTCGATGGTAGAGGTGGTGGAACTGGCTCGGCACCTACCATTTTGAGAGATAATATCAATGTGCCCACCATTCCAGCATTAGCCAGAGCAAGGAAACACTTGGATAGATTGGGAAGAAAAGACATCACACTTATCATTACAGGAGGTTTACGCGTGCCAGAAGATTTTGCCAAAGCGATGATGCTTGGGGCTGATGCGATTGCCGTTTCCAATGCTGCCCTGCAAGCCATTGGTTGTTTAGGGATGCGGGCTTGTGGCTCTAACAACTGCCCCGTAGGTATCGCTACACAAAAAGAAAATTTGAGGAGCAGGTTGATTATTGATACCTCGGCACAGCAACTCGCCAACTTCTTCACCGCATCTGCAGATTTAATAAAGGTCATTGCCAGAAGTTGTGGCTACGATGATGTAAGGAAATTCAATTTTCACGACTTATCTACTATAGATTATCAAATTCATCAATTAACAGGAATACAATATGCAGGAATACATTAGAGCAGACCAAAATCTGCACCTTCTAAGTCAACTTATTGCCAAGGCAAAGCGAACTTTTATTACA
>CAZFQW010000457.1:0-3613 GCA_964521225.1 uncultured Roseobacteraceae bacterium | reverse complement strand
GTTTGTTTGATTTAAGATAGGGTAAGATAGATGATTTTTCGGTAAAATGACCAAATATAGATTTTTCTAAAGTTTCTCTACAATTAAAATCACCTTCTGAGACAGAAAATAGCTTAAATTTCTTGTTACTATAATTGGCGCTCATCCTTTAAAATCATGACGTAAATCAGTATTTATGAGTGATTTTACGCAGTGCTTTTGTAGCCATTACTTTGTAGTATTATGCATTAATAAGTCCTTAATCTGCTAAACTACCGTAACCATGAAAAACATATTAATTCCTACCGATTTCAGCGATTTATCGAAGCAGGTAATCCAAGTGGCGGCGCGCGTTGCAGCACTAGAGGGAGGGCGAATTCACCTTTTACACACCATCCACACGCCTATGTTGCTCGATGAATCGGGCTTGGCTTACATACAACCCTCTTTTGCTGCCGCCGAAAATAAGATGAAGGCTTTTGTAAAAGAACTCCATTTAGATGTGTCTCCCATCTTACAGGTTGAAATGGACCCTATTCATATTGCTGTTGAAGCCTATGTAAGAGATAATGTAATCGATTTGGTGATGATGCCTTCTCATGGTGCAACGGGTTTGAAAGAGTGGCTTCTTGGCTCCCATGCCGAGCGAGTTGTGCGCAATTCGCCCGTGCCTGTTATGGTGGTAAAACAGCCGTTGGCCTACTATCCGCCAAAGCATTTGGCATTTGCAAGCACTTTTGAGCCTGCCGAACGCCTCAGCGTGAAACCACTTAAAGAACTGCAAAAAATTTCTGGCGCACATATTCATTTGGTTTGGGTGCTTAAGGAAGAGAAAAATAAGCCCTCAGAAGAAGAAATGTTGATGAGAATGTCGGAATTTGCCTACTCAAATCAGTTGTTTGAAGCAGACTACCACATCATATATGCCAATGATATTACCGAAGGTCTTTTGAAATTTTCGCAAAGCTATTACGTAGACCTCATAGTAATTGGCACACACAAACGGAATACGGTATCGCACTTTTTCCACCACAGCATTGCCGAAGAAGTGGTGAATCACCTGCCTCAAAATGTGCTGACTTTCCATATCGAAACAGAAGAAGTGTTCCTCTAAAAAGTTCTTAGGCTCATTCATTATAAAAAAGGCGGTTAATGATAACCGCCTTTTTTTGTAATTTCAGGCGATTAGTCGAGCGTTTTTTTTATGATATTTGTTTTGAAATCTGCAATTTTAGTGAGCCCTTCGGAATTGCTTAAATCAAATCGTGGTAAATCTTAAATCAAATAAATCATTAGTATATCTTTGGAAAAATTCCATAATTCAGTCATAAAGCATTCTATTACCCCAACTGAACTCACGATAATCCTTATGAAAAAGAAAGTTTTTTATGGAGTATTTACCATTGCGCTCCTTGCAAGCATTGCCTACGGCGGCTATTGGTACTTTTTAAAACCCGTGGATAACATTCGCCCTATTTACTTGGTTCCAAAAGATGCCATTTACATTATAGAAACCACCGAACCCATTAGCAATTGGCAGAAAATCAGTAATAGCGACACTTGGAAACACCTCCAAAAAAACGCCTATTTTGCCGAATTAACCTCAAGCGCAAACTATTTAGATACGCTTATTAAAGAAAATCAGCGGGTATTCGATTGGCTAGGCTCCAGAACTGTATTGATTTCGGCGCACATGTACAAAGCCGACGATTACGACTTCCTCTACGTCGTAGATTTGGAGAAGGTAAGCCAGTTTGGGGCACTGCAAAGGTATTTAGAAAGCATTGTAGGCGATGTGTACAAAATTACAAGGAGAACTTTCCGAGAAGTAGAAATTATTGAGATGTACGACCCCCAGGAAAGGGAAACCCTCTATCTTTCTTTTGTACAAAACCTGCTTTTAGTTTCCTATAAACACAACTTAATAGAAGCCGCTATTGAACAAAAAGATTTACCCGTAATTGGCAGAGATTTCTCTTTTATCGACATCGACCAGCAAATTTCAGGGAAAGATATGTTCAGGCTATACTTTCAATATAATTACTTGGACGATTATATGCGTTGCTATACCAACTCGCCCGACGCATCGGTTACAGCCCTCAGTAATTGGCTAAAGTTTACGGGAGTTTCTTTTAAAATGGAAGAAGATGTATTGAGTATGGAAGGCTATACTAACCTAAACGATACCGCTAACTCTTACATCAACGCCCTCATCAACTCTGAAAACGGAAGTACCGATATTTTAAAAATAAGCCCTCAAAGGACTGCCTTTTATTTAGGATTGGGCTTTAGTGACTTTGAAACTTTTTTTGATAATATCGAACAAAGCATGTCAAAGGATGAAAAAGGGTTTAAAGCTTATAAAGAAAATATGAACAAGCTAGAGAAGTTCCTAGAAATTGATATCAAAGAGCATTTTATTAGTTGGATTGACAACGAATTGGCGTTTGTACAGTCAAAACCTACTGGGCTTGGCGATGAAAATGAATTTGCCCTAGTACTTAAAACCAAAGATGCCAAAATCGCAAAAGAAAAACTCCGCTTTGTTGGTACGCAAATAAGGAAACAGACTCCCGTTAAATTTAAGGAAGTAGTTTACAGAAATTACCCCATTCGTTTTATGTCGGTAAAAGGATTTTTTAAGCTTATCCTAGGAGATTTTTTCTCAAAGCTTGAAAAGCCTTACTATACAATTATCGACGATTATGTAGTTTTTAGCAATCATCCGCAAACTATTAAAAACTTTATCGACGATTATGTTGATCAAAACACCCTTGGTTCATCAGAAGAATTCAAAGCCTTTCAATCTTCTTTTTCCAAAAAATCAAATGCTTTTGTATATATCAACTCGCCCACTATGGTTGATAACCTAAAAGGATTTGTAGACAATGAAACCTGGGCTTCTATACAAGAGAACAAACAATTTATCACCTGTTTTTCCGATTTAGGCCTTCAGTTAATAAAAGATGGTAAGCAATTTAAAACCTTACTAACTACCCGGTATAAAGACCCCGAAAAGGTGCAGCAAATGCTCGCTGAACAAGCAGCTTTAGAACAAGTTATTGGCCCTAACCCACAGGTTACACTCGACGATATATTGGTAGATGCCATTATTGCCTTTAGAGATATTTCTCCCGATAGTTTAGATTTGGAAGAAATGATTTCTATTGATGGAATCACACTTGATGATTTAGATGCAAAAAAACATCAAGCGTTTTTTGAAGATGGCAAAACGTTAAAACTGGAAGTGTACTTAAAAGATGGACTAAAACATGGTTCTTACAGAGAATACCACGAAAGCGGTACGCTAAAAGTAAAAGGAAAGTACAAAAACGACAAGCCAACCGGTATTTGGCGGTTTTATGATGAAAGCGGTAAAAGAACTAGAAAAGAACGATATTAAATATACAATAGGCCTATAAATGAGCATACAATTACCCCATAATAAAATAGCCCTTCGCTCCATTTCATGCAGTATAACCATAGCGTTGTTTTTAATACATGCTAATTTGATTTATGCCCAAGTGCTTCCACAGATAACTCACTTCAAAGCAGAAGAATATGGAGGTTCTCCGCAAAACTGGGCAGGTTTACAAGATGAAAATGGTTATATTGGCAATGTAGATATAACCAT
>CAZFQW010000456.1:0-3617 GCA_964521225.1 uncultured Roseobacteraceae bacterium | reverse complement strand
TCAGTTTATTTACCACAATTGCCAGTGTTGCTTATGCGCAGCAAGACCCTACCGAGTTGGCAAGTCGCGAAAAACAAATGGTTTTAGACAGTATCCCCTCTTTAACCGACGACCAAAAGCAATTGCTCGAATTTGTGTATACACAGTATGGGGAGTCGCTCAAAAGTGTGCGTGAAGAAATGCAAGCCAACGGCGGCGACCGAGAAGCCATGAGAGGAAAAATGCAGGCAATCCGCAAAGAAAAAAACGACGGTTTGAAAGATATTTTTAACGAAGAGCAAATGACTACCTACAAGGCAATGATGGAAAAGGTAAGAGAGAATATGCAACAAAGGCGAGGGAAAAAAAAGAACAAGCAAGGTTGATGGTTCAATTACTTAATTATCACATCATCATATCTTCAAAATTTTCTACTACTTTTTAACTACTCAAATGAAAAATATTTTATTGCTATGCGTTAGCTTTTTGATTTCCTACGCTGTTGCAGCGCAGTCTGTAAATATAAAAGGGAACATTATCGGGAACGACGACCAACAGCCTTTGGTGGGTGCTACCGTGCAGCTTATCAATGTGAAAGACACCACTCAAAAGCAATTTCAGATGACCAATATTGAGGGGCAATTCAATTTCAAAGTTGAAAAGCCCTCTTTTTACACGCTTCAAATTTCTTTTATTGGCTATGTTACCAACAAGAAATTTTTAAGAGTGGGCAGTACCGATATGGATGCAGGCGTTATCTTTATGGAAACCGATGCTAAAATGCTAAGTGCAGTTGAGGTTCAGGGGAAAGTACAAACGGCGGTTATCAACGGCGATACCACTAGCTTTAACGCAAGTGCGTACAAAACAAACCCCGATGCTTCTACCGAAGATTTACTGAAAAAACTCCCCGGAATGATTATAGACGGCTCGGGAGTGCAAGCACAAGGCGAACAAGTACAAAGGGTATTAATTGATGGTAGAGAATTTTTTAGCAACGACCCCGCCGCAGCGGTGAAAAATTTACCCGCCGATGTGGTTGAACGCATTGAAGTGTTCGACCAACTAAGCGACCAAGCGCAGTTTTCGGGGTTTAACGATGGGAATACTACCAAAACCATCAACATCATTACAAAACAAGAATTTAGGAACGGCACCTTCGGTAGGCTGTATGCCGGTGGCGGTACCGACGAGAGATATTCAGCAGGGGGGAATATCAACTTTTTTGAGGATAAAACACGGGTGAGTATCGTTGGGATTTCTAACAATATCAATCAGCAAAATTTCTCGGCAGAAGATTTAACAGGCGTGGCAAGTACAAGCGGTTCTCGTAGAGGAGGCAGAGGAGGTAGAGGCGGAAACGGTTCGGTCAATAACTTTTTAGTGGGGCAACAAAACGGCATTTCGAGTACCAATGCCTTTGGAGTGAACTATGTTGACGAATGGGGAAAGAAAATAAAAGTCTCGGGCAGCTATTTCCTCAACCAAAGCGAAAACGACCAAATCAGCATGGTAAACAGAGAGACCTTTCTTACCAACGATTCCAGCCAATTTTACCAAGAAAACAGCGTGAGCAATAGCATTAACTGGAACCACCGTTTCAATATGCGATTGACCTACGAAATTGACCCCAATAACTCTATTATTTTCACGCCTAGGGTGAGCCTTCAGCAAATAGAAAGCACACAAGATTTACTGGGTTCTAACTCGCAATTAAACTTTGGGGAAATCAACAGAACTACCAACGATTTTATCTCTGAGAATTTGGGAATCAACCTTCGATCCAATCTTCTGTACCGTCATCGCTTTGCCAAAAGAGGCAGAACTATTTCGTTGAATGTTTCTAACACTTGGAACAACTCTACGGGAGAATCGCGGTTAAATGCCCAAAACTTATTTTTTACAGAGAACACTTCAAGCGATACGCTCAATCAGTTTACCGACAACAAAAGTTTTAACCGCTCTTTGGGCACGGATGTTACTTACTCGGAACCGTTGAGCGAAAAAGTACAGGCGCAGTTTTCTTACCGAAACTCGTTTTCGTGGAACGATGCCAATCAAAAAACCTTCGATCAAAGCAAGGAGGCAAACTTCAATGTTTTAGATACCGCCCTGAGTAATCAGTTTGAAAGCACTTTTAATACCCACAGCTTTAATACAGGGCTTTCCATTAACAGCAAAAAACTGCGGGGCAGAGTTGGCGTGGCTTATCAGTATGCAGCATTAAAAAGCGAGCAAATATTTCCCGTAGCTTTTCAAGGGGAACGCACTTTCAATAATATTTTGCCTTCTGTATTTTTGCGCTACACAATTTCCAAAGAAAAAAACTTGCGCTTCATTTACAGGACACGCACCAACGAGCCTTCCATTCGTCAGCTACAAAATGTGATTGATAATTCTAACCCACTTAATTTAACTACGGGCAATCCCAACTTAAATCAGGCAGTGAACCATTTATTCATCACGCGTTATTCTGCAACTAACTTAGAAAAAGGCACGAGTTTGTTTGCCTACATTTTTATGCAAACGGCAACTAATTACATTTCAAACGCTACTACTATTGCAAGCACTCCCGTTGGACTCGCCGAAGGAATTACACTCAACAGAGGGGCGCAAATCACCGCCCCCGTAAACGTAAATGGGTATTGGTCGGCACGGAGTTTAATTACTTACACCGTGCCTAGTAAGCTCATAAAGTCGAATATTACCTTTAGTACAGGGGTAAATTTTAACCGCACCCCGGGCTTTATCAATAACGAAAAAAACATAGCCGAAAATTACAACCTTAACCAAGGGCTTACCTTGGCAAGTAATATTAGCGAAAAAATAGATTTTAATGTTTCGGTAAATGCCAATTATAATATTGTAGATAATAGCCTGCAACCCGAATTAAACAATAATTATTTTCAGAATAATACTGCTTTTAATTTGAATTTAATTTTAGGAAAATCCTTTGTAATTAGGCAGAACATAAGCCACCAACTCTACAGAGGCTTAGCCGAAGAGTTTAACCAAGATTTCATTTTATGGAATATGAGTTTAGCGAAGAAATTCTTGAAAGATAACCGTGGCGAGCTTGCCCTGAGCATATTCGATTTACTAAAACAAAATATCAATATAAACCGAGAGGTAACAGGTACTTTTATACAAGATACCCAAACCAATAATTTGCAACAGTATTATATGCTGAAATTCACCTACAACCTCCGCCAATTTAAACAGTCGGAAGTGCCCGATATAGATAGAAACTTTTACAGAGGGAGAAATTAATGTTAGTTTTTGGTATTGAGTTTTATTTATTCGATACTAAAAACTCAACACTATAAAAGCCTAGTTTCAAGTTAATACTTCAAACCAAGATTTTGCATTATCTACCACAAACTGATGATGCACACTGTTATTAAGCTTAATTTTTATTCCGTTGTTAATTACCTTAGCCGTTCTTACTCGCTTTATACTTTCAATATTTGGTAATTCAATTATTAAAGAATGATTCTGAATATTTAATTTATGAGGTTTGAAATACAGTTTTTTATCTGTTAAAAGAAGCTTCCCTCCTGCTGCTTCAATCCCTCTAAAATGACTCGCTTTTCCTTCTTTTATTAAAACTTCATCTTCGGGAATTTCAATTTTAATCA
>CAZFQW010000455.1:0-3618 GCA_964521225.1 uncultured Roseobacteraceae bacterium | reverse complement strand
GGGGCTGTGCGTGCCCAAAAGTACGATATAATAGTTTGGGGAGCGGGTAATTCGGGAATATCGGCAGCCATTGCCGGTGCTGAAAAAGGAAATAAAACAGCTATTTTTTTTACAAATAAAACAGATTTTAGTTTTCTGTTAGAAGAGAATATTACCTCGGTATATTTCAACGATTTAACCGCTATTATAAAGCCTCTAGCCAAAGAAAAAGGGTTAACCTTGGCGGCGGCAATAAAGGAAAAAGCACTCATTTCAGAATCATTAAAGCAATTATTTTCTAATTATAAAAATCTAGATTTTTTTATTCAGAGAGATTTAATGGATTTATCGTTGGAAGATAAAATAATCACTCAAATTACAGTTGGAGGAAGTAACTATATAAAAGAGATATTTTTTGCTAAAATATACATTGATGCTACCTCCGATGGCGAACTGCTTACAAAAGCACTTGTTCCATTACAAATAGAGACCGAAATAGCAGAAGATTTTTCAAGGTTTGTGGAAGGTGCAGTTAAAAATGCTAAATGGGATACAAAAGCACTTTTATTTGAAGATTTAAACACTGTAAGGGCAAAAGGTTATTACCGGCTTAGTGCGCTCAATGCAATTGCCACTGAAGACAAACAACGGCCTAATATCCAAAAAAATACCATTGCAGCAGGGCAATTAAAAGGTGCACTAAAAATAGAAATGGAAAGTGGAGAAAGTTATAGTTTTCTAAGTCTTCCTTTTACAGTGCCTTATTTTACGATTATACCGCAAAAAATAGATAATTTATTAATTGCGAATGCCTTTTCTACTACCAAATTGGGGCAGGTATTGGTAGGGCAGCCAAAGATAAAAACTGATATAGCAACTGCGGCAGGTTTGGCGGCTTCTCTTTGTGTAACTTTAGAGACTACGGCGAAAAAACTCCCGGTTGAGTTGCTACAAAGAGAGCTTTTGAGGAAAAAACAAGCAATTGTACACTTCAACGATATTACAGCCAATAGCCCTTATTTTGAAATCTCTCAGTATTTTGGTTTAAGAGGATATTTAAACGAAGCGAGTTTTAATGCTGAGGAGTTGTTAAGTGAAAAACGGGCGAAACACTGGCAGTTTCTTTCCAACCAAGAAGCGAAACTAATTGAAGGGAAGACAACCAAAGGGGCTTTTTTGCAACAACTTTATAAAAAAATCAAGGAAAATTGATAGAAAAAATTCAGCTTGTGCCTCTGCCTCATAAGCAGTCGCTGCAATGGCAAAAAAAATATTTAGCCTCTTTAAGTCGCCCAATGGATGGTATGTGGTTTCAAATTTCCCAATCTGCTCAGTTTTGGAAAATTAGAGTAGATAGGAGAGAAATTGGCTATTTCTGTGTAGATAGTAGTAATATACTATTGCAGTTTTATATTGTGCCAGAGTATTTAATTAGGGCTGATTTTATTTTTGGTTTTTTGGCTGATAAGCGCAGGTTTACGGCTGCTTTGGTAAGTACGGGCGATAGTCTTGTGCTTTCAGCAAGCTTAGAGCTTACTCAGAAAATCGAAGTAAATGCCTATTTATTTTCCGAATTAAATAGAAATGAAATTCCATTAATAAATCAAGCTTCTTACCAAGTTAAAAAGGCATCTGAAAAGGATTTCAACAAGGCAGCTTTCTTTTATACAAGCAGCATAGGTACACCTCTAGAATGGACCCGGCAGTACACCGAAAAAATCATCTATAAAAAAGGCTTGTATTTTTTTGAAAATAACGAGGAAACCATTGGAATAGGGGAGTTTAGATGCAGCGAACACCAACGCCCTTATGTAGATTTAGGGGTAATTATTGCCAAGGAGCACAGGGGAAAAAAGCACGGGGCTAGCATTATTGCCTGGCTTCGAGGGCTTGCCCATAAAGAAGGGAAAGTACCCATTTGCTCTTGCGAAAAAAATAATTTAGCCTCTCTAAATACTTTAGTAGGCGCGGGTTTTATCCCTTCTCATAAGTTATTTAAAGTGAGTTTTTAAGCATACTAAGGGGGGGGAGATTTACTTTTCAAGTATCTAAATTTTTATGTATCCTTTTTAAAGTCTCCGAGAAATGCTCAAAATCTTTTTTCGATAAATTTTCCCAAGCTTTTTGCCGAATTTTTTGAATAGAAGGTTTCAGTTTTTCTACCTTTTTAAAGCCCTCCTCTGTCAAACGGATTTTTACTTTTCTTCTGTCGTTGCTATCTACCAGCTTTTCAATTAGCCCTTTTTGGTGCAATAAATCGAGGATATGTGTTAATGTGGGCATGCCTTTAAAGGTCATTTCGGCGAGTTCGCTTTGGCTAACCCCATTTTTATTATGTAAATTTTTTAGCACGCTCCATTGGTCTACGGTAATCCCAAAGTTTTCTTCCCTAAACACTTTTTTTGCATATTGCTTTACCCTTCGAGATGTTTTCTCTAACATAAAAGAGTAGGCACTGTACATATCCTCTTCCATAAAGTTACCGTTTTTAAAAAACCGAATTTCAATGCAAATCTAAAGGTTTTTAGCTTTTGTGGCTATTCACAAAATATTTTTTAAAAATGGATGTTTTTTTTAATAAAATATATAGAGCCTTTTAAATAGCGGGAAAAATAAATTGTTTATTCATTCATAATTTATTCACATTTGTAAATGGTGGGGGGGTATAATTGTTTATTCAATAATTTTAAATTCAAAATTTCTATTTTATGAAAACAATTTTTAGAAAAGCCTTCATTTTGATGATGTTAGTTGCAGGATTTATTTCATTTAGTTTAGTTGATTCTGCATTAGCAGGTTGTACTAGTGGCTCTACTGGAACTTGTATAGAGTAGACAATTAATGGGAAAACAAGCTATTCGTGTAGCTCAGACTCCGAAGTTGCAAAAGATTGTGGTGGTGTGGAAGATAATCGTGGGGGTGTAATCTTTTAATATTACGCTGTAACTTAGGTTTTTTAGGGCATTTCAAAACTTTGCAAAACGCTAGAAAAACCACATCTACGAGCTTGAACCGGAGATGAATTTTAAATTGCAATTTTGGGATGTCCTTTTTTTGTCTTTTAAATTTAAATATTGAGTGATTTTACTTAAACTCCTTTGTTATTACTAGTAAAGATGCGTTATATGATATTTAAAAATAAAATCATAAATTACTATTTTGTCCTTTTGTTTTTAATCCTATTCAGTTGTGATGAAAAGCCGACAAAAGTGTTTATTCAAGAGAGTGTAAAATTTTCTAAGATTTTATCTGCTTATAAAGAAATAAAAATTCCATTAGACTCACTTACAGGTTATTATACTACAAGAATTCAGTATTTAGATAGTTTTTCACAATACAAAGAAGTTTTATCGTTGTACAACGAGATTAATAATATTATTTATTTATTTATATAATTATAATAATGGCATTATTTTAAAAAAAGTGAGTTTATATGACGGCGATAGTTTAAATCTTGGAGAACCTTTAGGATACACAATAAATGGTGATAATATTTATGTGGCACACAAAAAAAGAAAAATAGTTAATTATGATATTGATGGTAATATTATTGAATATTTTGATTTAAATGAAATTGAAAGTTTATTTCGAGCCTGTATAGAATTTAGTGTATAAGGGAGATTACAAATTTTTTGAATG
>CAZFQW010000454.1:0-3619 GCA_964521225.1 uncultured Roseobacteraceae bacterium | reverse complement strand
CTTTAAATTTCTTATTTTCAAATGCTTACAAAAACTTAAACATGCTCTTAATATCGTGCAGGATTTTAGCGAATTGCCCAAAGTCTGAAAAATGGATTAAAGCAGAATCGCCTCCTTGCGCTTTTCTTCTAGTTAATTTCCAATGCTCTACCCACTCTAATGATTCTTTTTGCAATAAAAAATCGACTAATTCATCGTCAGAATCATTAAAAACACTCATTACTAATTTTCTGATTTCCTGTTCTGCCAACTGAATGTTGCCGTTTATTTCACTAATAAACGCTTTTTTTGTACTAAGGCCTCTTGCGCAACTTTATATAATTGAGTACAAGTTTCATCATTTTCTTTAAAAAAAATATATTATTTTTTCGGGTTCTTTTTTCTTTTGATGAATTTCAAATAATATTCTGAATGCAGCTTTAAAACTAGCTACATCTCTTTCTTCACATTTACCAATATTACACCAACTAATTATGTTTTTTGCTTCTTTAAAAGCTTCCTTATAATTCTGTTCTGTGTAGAGTAACCCATAATTTGCGACTCTTGAGAGAAAGTATCGAATACGGTATCTTTTGTGGTAACCCATACCAAATAATTGAAACGATTTTCTTTTAAGATGATTTCACTGCAAAAGTGATGTGCTAAAGCGGTTTTTCTAATGCCGCCAACCCCATCGAGCGAAGCGATAAAGAGGCCTCCTTTCACTAGCGTCTTATAAATTTTTTTAATGGTTTCCTCTCTGCCGAAAACTTTTAATAAGACGGTTTGGGTAGGTTATGGATTGTTTTTACAGGCATTTTTAAAAGGGAGGCAATGGCTATTTAATTTAGATAATGCTCTAAATTAGTAGAAATATGAAAATAAGAAATGCTCAACTTGAAGATGTTCCTTTTCTTTTGCCAAATAACACCAATTGTTTAACTTGGATTTTCTCCTTCAAAATCAACTTTTGATGTTAGTTTAGCATGGAATTCATCCTTTTTGTTACACTCATTCTTTTTATTCTATTTATGTTCAATTCCTTCTTTAAAAAAGGGGCAAAAGCAGCGCTTAAGAAATACCAAGAGCAATTCGACGAGCGCAAAAGCAAAGTAAAACTTCAGCCCGTAAAAACGTTGCTAGCAGGCGTGCGCTACGATAACGAAGATGGTTCTTCTCGCCAAAAAATAATTGGCAAACTAAAGCTGGGGGAAGATTTAATTTTAGAGCGCGATACCGAAAATAAATTTGACGATGCCGCTGTAAAAGTATGCAGAGTAGGAGGCGAACAAATTGGCTTTTTGGATATGGATATCGCCGTTGAAATCAACGCACGTTTAAAAGAAGGTTCACGAGTAGATGCTAAGGTTACTTCAATCAATTATATCGGAAAATTTAAAGAAGTAGAAATTCAGTTGCAAAAACATAGCAGGAGGATAAAATCATAATTTAAAACTAACATTACGATTGGAGGAAAGACAAATTTTCCGCTAAAAACTAACAACTCAAAAACAAAAAAGATGTATTTAATTTTTGATACTGAAACTACAGGTTTACCCAAAAAATGGGATGCCCCCTATACCGATGTTAACAACTGGCCACGGCTTGTACAACTCGCCTATCAGTTACACGACAGAACTGGCAAACTGATAAAAGCACAAAATGTGATTGTAAAGCCCGAAGGTTTTACGATTCCTTTCAATGCAGAAAAAATACATGGGATTTCTACACAAAGAGCACTCGACGAAGGGCAACCATTAGCAGAGGTAATGGCAGATTTTGCCGAAGCAATAGCACAAGCAAAAGTTTTAGCAGGGCACAATATTAAAGGCTACGACATCCCCGTGATGGGTGCCGAGTTTGTTAGGGTAGATATTGACGCTGACCTGATGACCACTACGTTAGCCGATACTATGCTCGATACCACAGCGTTTTGTCAGTTACCAGGTGGAAGAGGAGGTAAGTTTAAAGCACCGAAACTCATAGAACTTTACGAAGTTCTTTTTGGGGAAAGATTTGCCGATGCTCACGATGCTGCCTACGATGTATCGGCAAATGCAAAAGCATTTTTTGCGCTCTTGCAACGCAAGGTAATTCCCACTTACGACGATACTCCCGTTAACCAAATTGAGTACGAACCCCCAAAGCTCGACGATGCCAACTTTGTAAAAGCACAAGCTGCCGCCGCTGCAGAAGCTAAAAAATTAGCGAAACGCGAAAATGCTACACTTGATACGGTGATCCCGTTTACGCACCTTCATGTTCATTCACAATTTTCTATTTTGCAAAGCCCGGCTTCAATCAAAGCGATTATTAAAAAGGCAAAAGATGATGGTATGCCAGCGGTAGCAATTACCGATTTAGGCAATATGTACGGGGCTTTCAATGCAGTAGCGGGGCAAGATGAGAATTTTAAAGTGATTATCGGTTGCGAAGTTTTTATGGCAGAAGACCGCCGCAAACAGAAGTTTACCAAAGATGAACCCGACCGAAGGTACCAGCAAGTGTTATTGGCGCAGAACCAAGAGGGATATCACAATTTATCGAAGCTTTGCTCTTTAGGTTTTATCGAAGGACTTTATTCAGGATTCCCAAGGGTAGATAAAGAGCTTATTGAGCAGTTTGCCCCAAAAGTAATTGCACTAAGTGGCGGTTTAGAGGCAGAAATCCCCTCTTTGATATTAAATAGAGGCGAAGCAGCAGCAGAAAAAGCATTTAGATGGTGGGTAGAAGTTTTTGGCAGTAATTTCTATGTGGAACTCATGCGCCACGGATTGCCCGAAGAAGAACGAGTAAATGCAATTTTACTTCAGTTTGCTAAAAAATATGGTGTAAAACCCATTGCCGCGAATGGCACTTTTTATATGGATAAGGAAAACGCTTATGCACAAGAAGTGTTATTAGCTATTAAAGACGGAAAAACACTAGACGACCCCACTGGGCGGGGTAGAAGATTCCGTTACAAACTCCCAAACGAAGAATTCTATTTTAAGACACAGGAAGAAATGAACCGTCTGTTCATTGACTTACCTGAAGCACTTGAAAACACCAACGAAATTGTTCAGAAATGCGAGCCGCTGAAATTGAAAAGGGATATTCTACTCCCCAATTTCCCAATGCCACCGAATTTTGCAACGCAAGACGATTATTTAAAATATTTAACCTACGAAGGAGCAAAAGAACGCTATCCCGACCTCACAGAAGATATTAGGGAACGGATTGACTTTGAGTTAGAAATTATTAGAAGTATGGGCTTTCCGGGCTATTTTCTCATCGTTCAAGATTTTATAAGAGCAGGGCGCAATATGGGGGTATCAGTAGGCCCTGGGCGGGGTTCTGCCGCAGGTTCAGTAGTCGCTTTTTGTACGGGAATCACCAATATCGACCCCATTAAATACAACTTACTTTTTGAACGTTTCCTAAATCCAGAAAGGGTAAGTATGCCCGATATTGATATTGATTTCGATGACAGAGGCAGGCAAGATGTTATCGATTTTGTGGTAAAAAAATATGGTAAAAATCAAGTAGCGCAAATTATTACCTACGGTACAATGGCTGCCAAAATGTCTATTAAAGACGTTGCCAGAGCAAGCAATTTACCCCTAGCCGAAGCAAATGCAACGGCTAAGTTAGTGCCCGA
>CAZFQW010000453.1:0-3629 GCA_964521225.1 uncultured Roseobacteraceae bacterium | reverse complement strand
CACTTGGTAGCAGCAATATGGGGGCTTTAATTGTTATTTCTCGCGACGACGACCTGCAATTTTTTGCCGAAACAGGCGATCTTCTCGATGCTGTAATTTCGAAAAGATTGCTAATTTCCATTTTTTTTAAAAATAGTCCTCTTCACGATGGCGCTGCCATTCTACACAAGGGGAAAATAGTGGCTGCTCGTTGTATTTTACCCGTATCGGAAAACGAGAACATTCCTGCCCAATTCGGACTCCGCCACCGAGCAGCAATTGGCATCACCGAACAACACGATGTGGCAGTGCTTGTGGCCTCAGAAGAAACAGGGCAGCTTTCGTTTGTGCGAAAAGGAGAAATTTTACACAACCTTTCTACAATTGAGTTACGCAGAAATTTAAATGAATACCTCTCTGGAAATAAACTCAGAAGGCAACAAAAAAACCTTCCTGAAAATCAGAAAGGTGTTCAAGGAAGTGTAAGTAAAGTGTAAACGCTAATATTAGTATCTCCAACTTTTTAAATCGGCTCCTGCGGGTGCCGAATCTTCAATCCTTTTCATAATTTTTGGAATGTACATGGAGTTGTAACGCAACCTTGTTACATGGTTAGGGTTTTCTGGGTCGCCGTTCCAGCAATGCTCTGCCCGATCGCCATAAGCTACTTCGCCATCGTAGTAAGGGTTTTCAGTGCTTTCTAAAAACGCTTCCATTAAATAGACTGCATTGTTGAGGTAGTAATTATCCATATCGCCGCAATAAATATTGATTTTACCTTGCAGCTTAGGCCCTAACTTCGCCCAATCTCTTTCCATAATATGGCGTAAATCGTAGTTTTCTTTCCAATACTCAGCAACTTCTTTGTTGATTTCGCCCGAACGCTTGTCCCACAGTCGTTGTGGATATCCATCTTCTCCTAAGGGTGAATAAGTCGCTTCCCAAATATCGAACTGCTGCCCTGAGCGACTCTTTGTACCCAATGCGAGTTCGCGCATGTTCATATCTTTCAACGAAGTAGACACATGCCCTAAATAATCTCTTCTGCCCGGGCGAAGCACTTTCTTGTAGTTACTCTCGTAGTAATAAGCATTTTTATCGCTGTAAATATCCACTAAAGTATAAGCTCTAAAGTCAATTGGGTCGGGGCAAGCGGCAAAACATCCGTTGTATTCATCGGGGTACATTACCTGCACTGCTAATGCTTCCCAACCTCCTGTTGAGCCCCCGTATAAAAACCTAGCCCAACCCTCTCCTATTCCCCTAAATTGTTCTTCGATATAGGGAATCAGTTCGTAGGTGATTGCATCGCCGTAAGGGCCTTGTGCCGCAGAGTTTACCGCATAAGAATCGTCGTAGTAAGGAGTTGGGTGCTGGATTTCAATGATAATCATTCTTGGGAAATCGTCTCCTGTCCAGTCTTTGTAAAAGTTGTGGGCTTCTTCTTGTACAAAGCGATTGTAACCATCTACTTTGAAACGTTCGTTATACACTGGCTTTAAATCGGAGGCGGGTGGGGTTGGGCTGAAACCACCAAAATCGTCGGGGAAGTGTCCGTGGAAAATCATGAGCGGATATTTTGCTTCTGAGTGTTCTTCAAAGCCTTCGGGTAACAGCACGTGCGCTCCTAAGTACATATCTTTCCCCCAAAAAGCACTTAGCTTTTCGCTCTTCACTTTAATGTGCTTGATATACTTTGTGTCCTTCGGCGGGGCAATCGGCGGAATTTCTTCTGACATGTTTACAGAAACAGTTGTGCCTTTTTTGATGCTTACCTTCGTTGGTTGGCTATAAAAGTTACCCGGTTTTCTGTTCCACTGCTGCCCTTCTCCTTTATCGGGTGGAAGCTTTACGGTGTGCCCTGTTGCCAAATTGAAAGCTTCGTAGCGGTTCAGAAGCGCTTGTACGAAGTACTCTCCATCGGGTACGCTCGATAAACTTTCGAAAGGAAAACCAAAGGCGGAAGCATCTACCGTAATTACTTCGCCCGGTTTCATTTCTTCTACATCTACCCCAAAAATAATTTGCGTATTGGGGCTATCACTTATCTGAAACCGTGGCTCTGCCTCCACATCGTCCGACAACATCAATAACAACCGCCCATCTTGGGCTTCCTGTGTTAGGGCTTGGTCGAACGTTATTTTAAAAACCGCTCCCTGCGGTTGCTCTGTAGTTGCAAAAGGCTGGCAAGCCAAGAAGAAAACACCCGACAATGCAAAAAGTAAATACTTAAAAAAGTGGTTCATAATTGTGCAGTATTAATTGTAAATTTCTTTCTTTATACTACGAATAATTCGATTGCCAAACAAAAGGTTTTTGAGGTAAAATAGGCTAGTTTTTTATATTTTTAAGAAGACGTTCTAGCGTGCAAGAAAAAATAAAAAAACTACCCCTAACAAATTCACTAAGAGATTATAGGAAAAGACTTAATAACCTGTTTGGCTACCACTCTTAGCTACGCGTTGTCATCAATTTTAAAACTGATTTTATAAAGCTATGATGAAAAGATTATGCGTCTGTTGTTCATTGTTTTTTATCTATAATAATATGTTTGCTCAAGATACTTTACATATCAAAAGTTTTGATGATTACTTTACAATTAAAACGGGCCTTACCTATCGTGCTTTAAATTTTACTTTAAGCCCACGTGTAAATGGTATTACACAATTTCTGAAACCAATTTGGTACAGACCAATCGTGAGAAGTAGTTTGAGTATAGATATAGCATTTAAAGGTTTATCCATAGGTTGGGGCTTTGGATTGGCTCAAAATAAGATTTTTAGTGGCAAACAGACTGAAAGTAAATATTTAGATTTTCAGATGCACTCTTCTTTAACTAAAAAATTAACTTATGATTTGTATTATCAAGATTATCAAGGCTACTTTATAGAAAATATTAACAATAGACTCAGTGGTAACACACTTGAGCAACGAGATGATATAAGGCTAAAAAACATTTCAGCAAATGTATCTTATATTTTTAACGGAGAAAGATTTTCTTATCATGCAGCGTTTTCTCAAAGTAAAAAGCAATTAAAAAATGCAGGTTCTTTTATACTCACAAGTTCATTGGGTTATTTTCAAGCAAAAGGAAATTCAAGTTTTATACCTGAAAATACTACTATTAATTTTGCCCCCCAAGCATTTGCCAATAATGTAAGTTTTTACATACTTTCTGCTTCGCCCGGGTATGCTTATACTTTTTTGATAGGAAAAAAAGGCTGGCAAATTAGCGCAAGTGTTTCAGCATCCATCGGCTTACAGTACAATGAAAATGTAGGTAACAGTTCCTATCAAACAGATTTTAACTATTTCCTAAAAGGCATTGCCAGAAGCTTTGTAGGTTATCACGGAAACATTTGGGTGGTTGGTGTTTCAGGATTAACAGATATTCAGGGGTTAAATACTAAGTATGTTCAATATAGAACTAACAATTTGAATGCTACATTTTTTTGTATTTATAAGATTAAATCGAAGTGGATGCAAGGGAAAAAATCGTTTTTTGAAAAGAATAAAAATTTGGATAATCAAAAAACCATAAATAAACCGAATGAATGAATGTTTTGTAAGGCGTAGAAACTCTAAGAGCCTTATAAAACGAGCCTGTATAGAATTTAGTGTATAAGGGAGATTACAAATTTTTTGAATGA
>CAZFQW010000452.1:0-3644 GCA_964521225.1 uncultured Roseobacteraceae bacterium | reverse complement strand
AAAGTGTTGTTTTACCCAATTTTTTTGCAAGTGCGCAAGTAGTTTGTGTTCCTTGGTTACGTTTTTTTAAGAACGGATTTTTGCGAGTTCTTCAAACAGTTCCTTTTCTTTCTCTGAAAGATTTTGCGGGATTTTGACACTCATTTTTATATATAAATCGCCTTTTTCGCTGCTGTTTTCTTTTTTCATCCCTTTGCCTTTTAGCCTTAAAGGTTTGTTAGGGTTTGTACCCGCAGGGATGGTTACAGCAACTTCGCCTTCTGGTGTTTGTGCCTTTATTTTTCCGCCCAAAACTAGTTTATATAAAGAAACCGAAACGTTAGTTGTAAGCTTTCCGTCTTCAATGGAAAATCTGCTATCGGGAACCACTCGAATGGTAACATATAAATCGCCTGAAGCGCCACCGTTTAAACCGGGGTTTCCTTTTCCTTTTAGCCTGATTTTTTTACCATCGTTTATTCCTGCATCTAATTTTATTCTCAGGCTTTCGCCTCTTGAGGTAATAATTCGCGAGGTGCCTTTAAATGCCTCTTCCATTGAAATAGATACAGAGGTTTGTAGGTCTTCGCCTTTGGCATTTTGGCTATTGGTTGTATTGCCCCCAAAAAAGCGGTCAAAAAAATCTGAAAACCCGTTCCCATTTCCTCTTCCTTTAAACAAATCTTCAAAATCGCCAAAGGGGTTATCGCCATTAAAACCACCTCCGTAGTTTCCGTTTCCTTCTGCGTATTGCCAGTTTTTACCTAGCATATCGTACTTTTTTCTTTTAGAAGGGTCGCTTAGCACATCGTAAGCTTCTTGAAGTTGCTTAAATTTTTCTTCGGCAGTTTTATCGTCCGGGTTTTTATCGGGATGATATTTTCGGGCCTGTTTGCGATACGCTTTTTTAATTTCATCGGCAGTAGCACTTTTAGTAATGCCCAGGGTTTGGTAGTAGTCTTGAAATTTCATGATGGGATAGGTTTAGTTTAAAAACGAAGTTGAGTTATACGGTTGTTATTGTTTGTTTAACAAGGGAGTAGGTTATTGTGGTTCAAAACAAAAATACCCGAAGGCAGGTGAGCACATCGGGCATTTTAATATATATAAAAAGGGTATTTACGATGCAGCTAACAAGATTAGTTCACCGTAATATTTTTGCTTTCAATGGCTGCTTTTTCTTCTTTTTTAGGAAGTGTTACCGAAAGAATACCATCTTGATACTGTGCTTCAATCTTCTCTAAGTTGATTTTATCGTTCAGCTTAAAACTCTTTTCAAAGTTTTGTGAAGTAAATTCTCTGCGAGTGTAATTCACTTTTTCCTCTTTTTTATCTTCTTTATAAGAAACTACAAGTTGATAGTTTTCTGTCTGAATGTTGAAGAACTCTTTTTTTAATCCCGGTGCCGCTATTTGAATGGTAAAGGCTTCTTCCGTTTCGTTAACGTTTACAGCAGGGAAAGAACTTTCCTTATAATGCTTTTGCTTTGCTTGCGGATAATCTGCTAATATTTCATTGACGATACTTTTGAAATAAGGGGCGTAATTTCTTGTTTTGTTTGTTGTGTAATACATAGCTATTTGAATTTTAAGTTACCACAAAATTTATATTGCGAGTTATTCAAACCCTATTCCAAGTGGGCGACTAGAGCAGTAGTTTCACTTTTAAAGACAAAATGACATTTTTCAAAACAAAAAAAAGACAAAATGACATTTTTCTGTTTTTTGTGAAGTTATTTAGGCATAATTTCAAATTGCTCAGCGGCTGTAGTGATAAAGTAAGGCTGTAGTTGGGAGGCGAGGCAAGAGTGCGCTGGCAAAATACCAATGAAATCGCCAATATTGAATTTTGAAATCCATTCTTTGGGAAGTTTCACCGTTCCGTGCTCTTGCGAGAGGGCAATCACGGCTCCTCCTGCAATGGGTTCGCTCCAAGTATCGCCCATTAGTTCTACGGGTAGCCCAAACACTTTTTCGCCTTCTTCTCCTACATAAAAATCTTTTGAGAGGTGCACTGCTCCCCCGTGAACGGTTACCGTATTTTTCTTTTCATTTTTGAAGACAATAGGAGCTGCCAAAGCAACGGCAATATCTTCAATGCTGCACGAGCCTGTTTGCCACTGCACCAAATCGTAGAAAACGAAGTTGCCCGGCCGTATTTCGTCTACCCCCTCAAAATTATTGGAGACACTACAGGCGGGAGTATCTCCCAACGAAATAATCAGGTGAGGGAACTGCTTTATGTATCGCTCTTTAAGGGTTTTTAATTGTTGTAACGATTTTAAATGGATTTTTTCGATAATATCCTTCCCTTTTAAATAAGTATGTCCATTATGAATTTGAAAGCCTTTAAATATCAGTTTTTCTGAATCACTTATTTCATTCAAAATTAAGTCGATGGCTTCCAAGTCGTTTACATCGATGCCTGTGCGCTCGTATCCCGTGTCAATTTCCACAAAAACATTTAATGGTTTCTCTAATGTTTTTTCTAGTACGGGAATTATTTCTGCTGAAACGAGTAATATATTAAGGGTCATCAGGTTATTTAATTCGTTAGCCGCAGGAGCTTCGTGTATATTAAATGGGAAGGCTAATAACAAATCTCCCCAACCGTTTTTAGCGAAGTATTTCGCCATTTTCATGGAGGATACCGCTGCCTTATGAATCCCCTGTTCTTTGAACCACTCGCCTACTTTTGCCGACTGATGTGTTTTAAAATGAGGTCGGAGAGAGATATTATTCGCCTTTGCTTTATCAAGCATACGGATAATATTTGCTTTGCATTTTTGACCGTCTAATAGAAGCGTGGGCGAAAAAATTTGCTTAGAAATCATACTAATTATTTTTTTTAGAAAAATACTGACTTAATTTGGTTATTTAGAGGTTATTATCGTAAAAATCATGTGTAAAATATTGAATTATTACAACAAATAATAGAAGTTGAAATATGGTATTTTTTTTATTTATACTTTTTATTGCATTTTTTGCAGCTACAGGTCTTGGTGTTTGGTTATATAAGCAGTATTCGATTGGGGCAAGTAGCCTATCAAACAAAAAAATACTCGATATTGCAGAAGGTTTGGGAGGAAGCCTTACGGTAGAAGATGTGTGTGAATCTTCGGGTTTAACTAGAGGAGAAGCAAGAATAAAACTGTATACCATGCTAGCACAAGGCATTTTCGAGTACAATTACGATAATGTAACGCTACAAGAAGTGTTTATTTTTTCTCCTTCTACACGCAAGAAAATGAAATATGCCGAAGAACCTCACAGACCCAATCAAAAATTTAATAACAGATTATCTGACGGAGAAATTATTTCGTTTGCTGTAAATGCTAAGGGGAAAATCTCCTCGGCTTCGTTATGCATAAAAGCAGATATTTCGGTAGATGAGGCAAAAAAAAGGCTGAACGATTTACACGAAAAAGGAATATTTGAAATAAAAGTAACTGAAAATGGAACGGTTACTTACATAATTAATGATTTGGATTTACTAGAGGGCGATTAGGTGTTTTTTTTTTATTTTCTTTTTGGATTGCCATATTTAAAAAGAAAATAAAACCACCTACCACAAAAACAAGAATTGTAACCATACTGATAATACTAGAAGTGCTCATAACATTTTATTTTAATAGTTTAATTTCATTTTATTAGTTATTTAATTTA
>CAZFQW010000451.1:0-3655 GCA_964521225.1 uncultured Roseobacteraceae bacterium | reverse complement strand
CAGCCTCTTGTGCAAATATTTTTTGTCCTTCGGTTGAAGCAATATCGCTATCAATTCCCAAAATTCGGGCAAGCACTCTGTAAACATTACCATCGACTACCGCTACAGGCTCGTTATAAGCAAAAGAAGCGATGGCGGCAGCAGTATATTTTCCCACTCCTTTTAGTTTTAGTAAGTCTTTGTAGTTTTTTGGGAAAACCCCTTGCATTGCGTTCGTAACCAACTTAGCCGTTTGGTGCATATTGCGTGCCCTAGAGTAGTAGCCTAAGCCTTGCCAAAGCCTTAATATCTCTTGCTCTTCTGCTTTTGCCATATCGTTCACAGTAGGGTAATGCTCCACAAATCTCAGGTAGTACGGAAGCCCTTGCTTCACTCTTGTTTGTTGTAGCATCACTTCTGAAAGCCAAATTTTATAGGGGTCAGTGGTTTCTCGCCACGGCAAATCTCTCTTATTTTCTCTGTACCATTGTATTAAACTTTCTTCAAAAAATGGTTGTTCCATAGCGGTTTAATTACTCTTCAAAATTTAAAGTGATATAGTTTCGGCTTTTTTTATCTTTGCAGCCTTAAAACGGATTATGGAAACAAGAGTTTGTTGAGTCGTGTTTTAGTAATGCTAAGAAAATATACATTCAAAGTTTATTTCATATAATCGGCCCGCATTTTAAACCTTTTCTTAACCAATTATTCCGCTATGCATATTCAAATCTTAAAGTCCAAAATCCATAGAGCGAAAGTAACACAGGCAGAGTTAAATTACGTGGGCAGTATCACTATCGACGAAGATTTAATGGATGCTGCCGACCTTATTGAAGGCGAAAAAGTTCAAATTGTGAATAACAACAATGGCGAACGCCTTGAAACCTATGTAATTACCGGCAAAAGAGGCACTGGTACTATTTGTTTAAATGGTGCAGCCGCTCGAAAAGTGCAAGTCGGCGATATTCTTATTATTATATCTTATTGCCTAATGGAAAAAGAAGAAGCCAAACGATACAACCCAAGGCTTGTGTTCCCCAACGAAAATAATTTATTAATTCCAGAGCTTTCTTTGTAGCCCTTAGCGCTGTTGAAATTAATTGAATGAAACTAAGCATACAATCTGTCTTAAAATACGCCTTCTTTTTAGGGATTGCCGCCCTTTTGCTTTACTGGGTTTATGGCAATCAGGACTTTGGAAAGGTACTCGAAGATATGAAATCAGCGAACCCTTTTTGGATTGGGGTTTCCATAATTGCAGCGCTTACCAGCCATTTAAGCCGAGGTTGGCGGTGGACCATTGCCCTGCAACCTGCGGGGTACAAACTAAATCCGTTTAGGGCATTTCTTGCGGTAATGATTGGGTACTTTGCCAACATTTTTGTTCCGAGAATGGGAGAAATTGCCCGCTGTGGCATCTTAAATAAGACGGATAAAATCCCTGTTCCTATATCGTTTGGAGCAGTAGTAGCAGAACGCGCCTTAGACTTAATTGTACTGATTACACTAACTACAATTACCATTTTTATTGAATTTAACCGGATAGGAGATTTCTTGACCGAAAGGCTTGAGCTAGGGTATCAATCGCTCTCTAAAGATACACTGTTAGTTCTTTTCGCAATTGGAATATTGGGCTTGATACTCCTGTTTATTGTGTACACCCAAAGGCACCGACTAAGAAACCTACCGGGATATAGCAAAGTTACCGAGTTTATTATAGGACTTAAAGAAGGACTCTTTAGCATCACGCAGTTGGGCACATCGCAAAAAGTGGCTTATGTGCTACACACAGTTAATATATGGATAATGTACTACGTAATGACCTACGTGCTGTTCTTCACACAAGAACAAACAAGCGATTTAAGTATGCTCTGCGGGCTTTCTGTTTTTATTATGGGGGGAATCGGAATAGTAATTCCTACGCCCGGAGGTATTGGCTCTTACCACCTTTTTGTTGGGGCAACGCTTATAGCCTACAACTTACCTGAAGCAGACAGTAAGGCCTTTGCCTTTTTAATGCATAGCACACAAACACTCGCCCTATTGGCAACAGGTGGGATTAGCTTGCTAGTCACTTCGTTTTTGAAACCTAAAACTGATGAAGGTACGATGGTTTGACGGTACAATTTGATACTATATAATCCAATCATCGCACCATCAGATAATCAAATCATCGAATAAAACATTAAAAAAATGATACCTACTGCCACTAAAATACATACATGGAATGAAGCCAAAACCCAAGTAGAAAAATGGAAAGAACTGGGAGGAAAAGTAGTTTTTACCAATGGATGTTTTGATATAGTTCACCTCGGACATATCGACTATTTGGAAAAGGCAAGCGCCTTGGGCGATAAATTAGTAGTGGGCTTAAATACCGATTGGTCGGTACGGAAGCTTAAAGGGCAGCAACGCCCCATAGTGCAAGAGTATGCCCGTGCCCGAATGATGGCAGCTTTTTCGTTTGTAGATATGGTGGTACTTTTCAAAGAAGATACCCCCCAGCAGCTGATAGAATATCTTACCCCCAATATTTTGGTAAAGGGCAATGACTATAAAGAAGAAGATATTGTAGGTGGCGAATATGTAAAAAGCCAAGGTGGTAAAGTGATGACCATCGACCTTGTCCCCGGCTTTTCAACTTCTAGGATAATTGAGAGAGTGAAAGCGTTATAGTATCGGCATAAAGAATACAGGCATAGAAATCAACTCACTTTTCTCCTTAATTCGGCTTGTATTGCCATACAATCTCCTTATTTACTCCAAAAGATACGCCTGAAAAACCCTTGTTTGTATATTCTATTTGCGATAAGATGAAGCGAATTGCCTCTATCCTTGCAGAAGGTTTATGGTTTCCTTTGATAATGGTCCAAGGGGCAATGTCGGTATGTGTTCCTTCAAACATTTTTTCTTTATAAAGTGTGAAATCGTTCCACTTTTGTTGTGCAAGCGTATCTACTGTACTTAATTTCCAATGCTTTAAAGGGTTGATTTTGCGTTCTTCGAGTCGCTTTTGCTGTTCGGTAATATTAATAGAAAACCAAAGTTTGAAGAGTAAAATACCATCTTCTACCAGCATTTGCTCGAACAAAAGAACTTGTTTCATGAATTGATGATACTGTGCTTCGGTGCAAAAGCCCATTACAGGCTCCACCACTGCTCTGTTGTACCAGCTTCTATCGTAAAAAACGATTTCTCCGGGGTTGGGTAATTGGGTAATGTAACGTTGGAAATACCATTGCCCCCGCTCGGCATCACTTGGTTTGGGTAACGCAACGGTGCGCATAGCACGTGGATTCAAAAATCTGCTAAAGTGGAAAATTGCGCCTCCTTTTCCTGCGGTGTCTCTGCCTTCAAAAATAACGACTACCCTCGAGTTGGTTTCTTGTACCCAACGCTGCATTTGTACTAATTCAATCTGAAGTTGTTCTAATTCTTTAAAATATGGTTCGTTTTCTTCTGTGTATTTCATCGAACAATTTTTGTTATGTATTGCAACCTAAACTAAGCTATCTTAAACAATAATTTTAGAAAAAAATAAAATAAAACTCTACTTAAATGACAAATAATGTTTTGATAAAATATTATTTCTCTTGGCGAAATACTTGTGCACAAAAACATATTTTAGAGCATGTTTAAGTTTTTGTAAGCATTTGAAAATAAGAAATTTAAAGAG
>CAZFQW010000450.1:0-3667 GCA_964521225.1 uncultured Roseobacteraceae bacterium | reverse complement strand
ATAAGCGGAACATCAACTGAGCAAGCCGCTAAAAATGCTCTTCAAAAAGGCGATAATTTCTTAGAACATTTAAACTCGTTTTTGACCCTTTACCCTCAAGAAAAGTTTAAAATTGCACGGTGGGAACAATTTTTAAACACGCCTAACTTCTCAGAGAAACTAGAGTTAATGTATGATATTTATGAGAATGTAGGAGGAGTAAGAAACTCAATTGAAAAAACGATTCGGCTATTTATGCAACGCCGCTCTAACCAAGATTTAGTTCAGCTAGTAGATGAACGACTTGTTAATAAATACTCTCTCAGCTATTTAATAGAGGAAATGGCTGTTTTTAGCAATTTAATTGAAGAGGGATGGCCTGTAATTTTGTACCCTGGCGAGCAACTACCCGTACTGGTAGAATTTGCCCGAGGAGATTATTCGCAAACCCCCGAAAAACTTTCTAACGCAGTATATGTAGAATTGAAAGTGATTAAAAAACGATGAGTAGCGTAGTACTAGGTGCTTTATTCTTCTCCTTAATTATTTACCTTTTTGTAGGGTTTTCTTTAGGAAAAAAGATGCGAAAAATCGCCGACCTTTTCCCATTAATAGCCAACAATAGCCAATCGGGGATACGCAATTCTTCTGAATTTTCGGCAAGTACTGTAGCCACTACTATTTCACTTGCCACCGTGGTAGTCGCTTTTTTCGATTTAGCTCCTTACTTTGGTGTCTGGCTTTATTGGTGCGTAATTACCACCGCCATTGGGCTTTTATTCGTAAGGATATTGGGCAAACGAATATGGCAGCGCCTATCTGTGTATCAAAAACGCCTTTCGCTGCACGAATTTTTAGGAAAAGAGTTTGACTCTAAAACAGTAAAAATCACCAGTGCTTTTTGTACAAGTTTGGGTTTTATTGGTGCTTTTGCCACCGAACTTACCGTAGGTTCTCGGTTTATTGCGCAACTTGTGGGCGAGTATCCAGAGTGGTTGTTTGTAATTATCTTATCGGTAGTTGCCTTTAGTTATACGATGCTAGGCGGGTTTAGGGCTGTAATTATTACCGATAAAATTCAGATGTTCGCAATATGGTTATTGCTCATTAGCCTATCTGTTTTCTACTATCATTATATTGGCGACCACGGCGGATGGGATTACAACTACGGAAAGGTAAGAGAGGAAATTAAATATTTCACTTGGCGCGATTCTCTCCCCTCTTTCCTGTTAGGCATTTTTATTATCAACACCCTAGCATACGTGGTCGATATGAGTGTGTGGCAAAGAATTGCAGGAGCCGGAGAAGAAAAAATAGTTTTAAAAGGCTTATGGCAAAGTGTTTTATTTTCAGCCGCTACATGGGCAATTCTTATCTCTTTGGCATGCCTCACCTTTGTGGTTATCTTCCCTAACGAATCTGAAAACCCGTTAATAACGCTGCTCAAGTATATTTTTACGGAGGAGATGTTCTTAGGGAAAGTGGTTATATTTTTAGTAACACTCGGAATATGCGGGGCGATGCTTTCCACTGCTTCTACCCAACTAATTGCGGTTTCGCATACTATTTACGAAGACCTCACCACCCTTTTCCGAAAAATGACCTTTCAGAACCGCCTAGACTCTACCAAAGAAGTTACCTTCTCTCGTATTATTCTGGTTGCTGCTGCTTTGTTAGGCGTTGTATTGGTTGAGCTATTGAGGTTCATTGGATTCTCTGTTGCCGACTTAGTATTTGCCATTTATGGTGCACAACTAGGCTTATTGCCTCCTATTTTGCTCATTCTTTTCAAAAAGAAAGAAACTTCTTTAAAACATTTTTCGAAATGGGCAGGAGCCGCCATACTTTTAGGCTTCATGGCAGGCTGGGGAAGTGCTATTTATGGTAAAGTGCAAGGAAACTCAGATTTAATTTTCCTTTCGCCCTGTATTAGTTTACTAGTTTCAGCATTGCTGATAGCACTTGCACATCTGCTAATCAAAAAAACTCCGATAACCAAAGTAAAACAACTCCTTAAACGCAAAAAAGCGAGCCTAACGACCCGCCCTTAAAGCTTGAAATTTACAAAAGTTAATCTTAATTCTGTTTTGAATTCCTTAGTTGAGTTCTGCGTTACCGTTTTTTACTAATAAAGAGGAGTTAATCTCCCTCCCGAATCGTTTGCTGCACCAATGGGCTAATTCTGCCATTTCACTTTCTGTTAAGAATTTCTCTGCCTTTTTCAGCTCCTTATTGAATAGAAAACTGTCAAAGGCAACTTTTTCAAGAATTGTCTTTGAGTATTCTAGCATCGCTAATCAGTTAGTTGTGTTAAATACTATTAAACAATTACAATATACGGAAAAGCTCTCAAAAAGCCATGCATTTTAAGTTAATTTTACATTATAAGCTTTGGCAAAAAATGATGAAATATTGTTATTAACCAGGGTTTTCAAAATCAAATTAACTAGAGCCACGCCGTATTATGAAGTCACTCTTTAAAATAAGTTTAATCATAGGTTCTGTATTATCTGTGTTAATTGTACAGAATGTTCTAGCACAAGACGTGAGCATTGCCATTGATCGCACAGAAATTGGAGCCAATGAAATGCTACAAATTACCGCCACTGTAAGAAACGAACGCCTGAAGGGCTATTCGGGCTTCCCCAATATAGAAGGCTTCCGTAAAAGTGGTACGTCTTCTTCTACCAATACCAATATTATTAATGGGAAAGTAACAAGCTCGCAGAGTATTACTCAAAATTACTTGCCCAATAGCAAAGGCACTTTTAATATCCCTGCTTTTAATATGACAATTAACGGGCAACAAGCCTCTTTTGCGGGTACAAAAATAAAAGTAGGCGATGCCGTACAACGTAGGGCATTTGATCCTTTTGCAGAATTTTGGGGAAACCCTAACAACAACACCTCTAAAGAATTTGTAGATGTAAAAGCAGATGCTTTTTTCTCGGTAACGCCTAGTAAAAATGAGGTTTTTGTGGGCGAGGGCTTTACCATCGATATTTCGCTTTATGTAGCCCTTACCAATAGAGCACAAATGAGCTTTTATAAAATTGGCGAACAGCTTGCCGAAATATTGAAGAATGTAAAGCCTGCCAATTGCTGGGAAGAAAACTTTGGAATCGACCAAATTGACCCTGTGTATGTAACAATTGGGGGCAAACAATACAAGCAATATAAAATCTATGAAGGTGCTTTCTTCCCCCTAAACGACGAAGACATTGTGATTCCTTCTACGGGACTCAAAATGGTAAAATATAAGGAAGCTAAAAGCCCCTCTTTTTTTGGTAGAAATAAGCAAGAAGACTACAAAACTTTTTACTCAAGAGAACAGAAGATAAGCGTTAAAGAACTTCCGCCCCACCCGCTTAAAGAAGGCGTTGCCGTAGGAAACTACCGCATTAAAGAAGCCGTAAACCAACAAGAGTTTGAAACAGGGCAGAGCTTCAATTATCAGGTTAAAATTGAGGGAGAAGGCAATATTGCCTCGTTAGGCGAACCAATTACCAAAGTAAACGATAAATTAGTGTTTTACCCGCCAAGTGTTCGCCAAAATATTAACCGCTCAAACGGTAGGGTTTACGGGAGCAAAACCTTTGATTTTTTTATTGAGCCACAAGAACCCGGTTTCCACCAAATGAAAGATTACTTAAACTGGATTTACTTTAATCCAAGGTTGGCAAAATAC
>CAZFQW010000449.1:0-3682 GCA_964521225.1 uncultured Roseobacteraceae bacterium | reverse complement strand
CATCAATCAAACGGCAGATTAACTCAGTTTCGCCAATTGAAAAAACGGCATTAGAAGTATTAAATTCAAGGGTTACAGTATCGCGTGTGGCAGGCAAAGCATTTTTTAACAAGCCTAAAGCTTTGCGGTCGATGATCATCGTTGCATCGTAAGAGGGTGTTAAATCTGCTCTTTTGTAACGGATTAATCGGTGGCTATCAGAGGCAACAAAATTGGTGAAGTTTTCAGTAAACTCGAAATAAACGCCATTCATTGCGGGTTTCATTTCGTCGGTGCTCGTAGCAAAAAGGGTGTAACCCAGTGCAGAGGCTAATACGTCCGAAGGAATTTCCAAAGTATCGGTTCTGCCTAGTTCGGGCACTCTTGGGAAATCGGCAGCATTTTCTCCTGCTAATTTATACTTACCATTATCGGAGCTGATTTCAATAGTATACGATTGGAAATCTATATTAAAAGTAACGGGCTGTTCGGGCAGGTTTTTAAGCGTATCTACCAGCATACGGGCAGGGATAGCGATACTTCCATCTTCATCAGCCTCCACAACTAAGCGAGAAACCATAGAGGTTTTCAAGTCAGAAGCGGTAATGCTTAATTTGCTACTGCTAATTTCAAACAAAAAGTTATCTAAAATGGGTACAATGGGATTAGAAGGAACTACACCGCTAAGTGTTGTAAGGTGCTTGAGCAAAAACGAAGTGGAAACTATAAATTTCATATCTATTGAGTGTTGAATTTTGAGTCTTTAGTGTAATTAAGGAGGTAAATTTCGTTAAAAACAAGCATACTGATAATTAATCTTTAAAATTAGCCATTTAGTAACTAAAAACTCAACACCCAACATTAAAAACTGTTTCAGTACCCTAATTTTTCTCTTACCCTATCTAACACACCTTGTGCAACTAAGCTTGCTTTCTTTTCGCCCAGGGCTAGCTGTTTTTCAAGTTCAGGGATATTTTCCATATAATAAGCGTACTTTTTTCTTTCTTCTGTAAATACATCGAGAATAAGCCCTAGCAATTCTTTTTTAGCATGCCCGTACCCAAAATTGCCGCCTAAGTACTTTTCTCTTAAAACTTGCGTGTTGTCGGGAGTTGCCAGTAATTTAAATAAACTGAACACATTACAAGTGTCGGGGTTTTTAGGTTCCTCTAGCGGGGTGCTGTCTGTAACGATGCTCATAACTTGTTTTTTGAGTTGCTTTTCGGGAATGAATACATCCAAAGTGTTACTTTTCGACTTGCTCATTTTACTTCCATCCGTACCGGGAATAGTCATCACGTTTTCATCAATAATCGATGTTGGCAGTACAAAGGTTTCTCCGTAGCGGTTATTGAACGCACTGGCAATGTCTCTGCACATTTCCAAATGCTGTTTCTGGTCTTTTCCCACAGGCACAAATTCAGCATCGTACAAAATAATGTCGCTCGTCATTAGCACAGGGTAGGTGAAAAGCCCGGCGTTTACATCTGCAAGCCTGCCAGATTTATCTTTAAAAGAGTGGGCATTGGCAAGCATCGGATAGGGGGTAAAGCAGTTTAAGTACCAAGTTAGCTCGCACACTTGCGGCACTTTCGATTGCCTGTAAAAAGTATTCTTATCGGTATCGAACCCGCAGGCTAACCAAGCTGCTGCCACCGCATAGGTGTTGTTTTTGCGCTCTTCGGCATCTTTGATGGTGGTTAAAGAATGGAGGTCGGCAATAAAAAAGAAGGAATCGTTTTTTTCGTCTTTCGACATATTGATAGCGGGTAAAATGGCCCCCAATAAATTCCCTAAATGTGGTTTGCCCGAACTCTGAATACCTGTAAGTACTCTTGCCATAATTGATTTTCAGCTAGTGATTATATATTTGTCTTTCAAATAGGTCGCAAATCTATAAAAAACTTTCTATGGCACTCATTAAAACCGTAAGAGGATTCAGCCCAAGGTGGGGAAAAGATTGTTATATCGCCGAAAACGCCACTATTGTAGGCGATGTAACCATGGGCGATGCGTGTAGCGTGTGGTTCAACGCAGTTATCCGAGGCGATGTGAATAGCATTACCATTGGCAATAAAACCAATATTCAAGATGGTGTAGTAATTCATGGAACGTATCAGAAATCAGGAACAATCATAGGCAACGAGGTTTCTATTGGGCATAATGCGTCTATCCATGGCTGTACTTTACACGATAGCGTGCTAATTGGGATGAATGCCGTTGTAATTGATGGGGCGGTGGTTGAAAGCCATTCTATTGTAGCCGCAGGGGCGGTAGTTTTAGCAAACATGGTGGTGGAAAGTGGCTACATTTACGCAGGAGTTCCCGCTAAAAAAATTAAAAAGATAGAAGGGGAGTTGGCACAAGTTTTTGCTAGAACGGCAAATAACTACCCCATGTATGCCAAATGGTTTGATGATTCGACAGTTCGATGATTCGACAGTTCGATGATTCAATGGTTTATTGTTTACTTCGGTACTTTAACAGGTACACATTTTTTGCCTTAGTAGCCCAAACTACTGTAATCCAATGTAATCCAATGTAATCCAAAATATTTGGATAATTTGTGCTTTGCAACAGTAATACATAATGATTGTACTGAGGGTGTATCTTTCAAATCATTAAAATAAGTTCTTTTCTTTCTTCAATCGTTCCAAATCTTCGGGAGTATCTACGCCAAAGGTTTCCTCGTGGGTAATCCCTACCTGAATTTTAAAGCCATTTTCTAACCAACGGAGTTGCTCGAGCATTTCCGCTTTTTCTAAGGAGGAGGGAGCTAACTGTGTAATTTTTTCCAGAATATCTGTTCGGTAAGCGTAAATGCCTATGTGCTTGTAGAAGGTGTGTTTTTTATACCACTCTTCTTGTGGCGTGTTTCTTAAATGAGGGATAGGACTTCTCGAAAAATACATGGCTTGCCCTGCATGGTTCAGCACCACTTGTACCGTATTCGGATTGAAAAGCGACTGCGAACTCTTTAAAGGGACTACCAAAGTGGCTAATTCGGCATGCTTGCTTTCAATTGTTTCAGCGAGTAAATCAATTTGTGCGGGGTCAATAAAAGGTTCATCGCCCTGAATATTCAATACAAAATCGAAAGGCTTTGCCCACTTTTTAAATGCCTGGTAACAGCGGTCTGTTCCGCTTGGATGGTCTTCGGCGGTCATTACTACATTTCCCCCAAAGCGTTGTACTTCTTCAATAATCAGTGTGTGGTCGGTAGCTACTACTACTTCTTGTAGCTTCTGCGATTTGCTCGCTTGCTGGTAAACTCGCTGAATCATGCTTTTTCCGCCTATATCTACCAATGCTTTGGCAGGGAAACGGGTAGAAGCATAGCGTGCAGGGATTATTCCTAACATATTTTTTGATGGTTTTTGTGAACGGATGCAACCTCTTTCCAAATGTAGAGTCTAAAGAACAGAGTAGAAATAAAATCGTATTTTCATTTTAAAACTAGAAGCTATCATCATGTACAAAATTAAATTTATCGTATTATCATTCCTGGCAGTGGCAATGTCATTTTCGGCGAGTGCCCAATGGGAATCTATAAAGGGAAGCAGAAAGGTGGCAACCAAAGAAAGGAATGTAAACAACTTCACAAAAGTAAAAGCAGGAGGTTCCGTAAATGTTTACCTAAAAAAAGGCAACAAGGGAGGTGTTACTGTGGAGGCAGACGACAACCTCCACGAGCATATTGAAA
>CAZFQW010000448.1:0-3683 GCA_964521225.1 uncultured Roseobacteraceae bacterium | reverse complement strand
CTTTCCTGATATAGAATCCCACTTGCTTTGGTGCCAACCACGGCCTACAATCCAATCGCCTGGTTGTGCTTTTTCAGCGGCTTCTGCTACTCTCTCAATAATTTGTTCATAACTTTTTGTAGTTAATAGATCCAAGTTAATTCGATTATAACCAATCCCCATAATGTGTGCATGGCTTTCAATAAAGCCAGGGGTCATGGTTTTGCCTTCAAGGTCAACCACTTTTGTGTTTTCTGTAACTCCGCTTTCGGCTTCGGCGGCACTTCCAACAAAAGCAATTTTGCCATCTTTTACGCCAACAGCTTCTGCTTGCGGCATAGAAGATTCCATGGTATAAATATTACCATTTTTAATGACCGTATCGTATTCAGTATTTTCTGTAGTTGACTGGCAGCTTTGTAGCAAAACCGAGCAAAATACAATGCCTAAAAAGAACACTTTCAGTTTATTCATAGAATAATAATTTGTTTTTGTGATGATATGATAGTTTTGGTAGAAATAAGATTCTGATGCAGTAGTTGCTCAAAACTAAACATAATTGCCTAAAAGCATAAATTATTGTAGTTGGTCTAAATTGTTAAGTACGCCTTCAAAATATCTTGAAATAGAAGAAAAGTGATTGCCGCCCTCAATAGGGATTAATGTAACATTATTTGCCCCACGGGCTTGCATTGCCTGCAAAGCATCTTCTGCATTAAAGAATGGAACAAAATCGTCGGCAGTGCCATGGAACATAATTATTGGGGCTTGCGGACGCCAATCAAAAGAATTATTATCGTTGAGTATCGCAATGAACTCTTGGTCGGTTTCATTTAAAAGCCCATTGCGCAGTTCTTGGGTAAATAAGTTTTGCGGGTTTGTATCTATCCGGTTAATATTTATTTGGTTAAGTGGTGTAACTGCCAAATAAGAGGCATTAGGCTCAGTAAAATAAAAATTAAACGGGCGATTTAAATTATAAATTGAATTATAACTGCCTAATACCCACACATAAAAATCAATAAAGTTGAGGTCTTCATCTTGAGTTAAAATATACTTTGTGAATCCTAATTTATTATACGCACCAGCACCGGGCATACTTGCCGTTACCGTAAATTCGCCCGCATGCGAAGTCTCCAATAACTCATGCAGCCCCATTGCGGCACTTCCCCCTTGTGAGTATCCTGTGAGGTATAATTTGTTGTTCAAATTTTTTCCCTCTTGCGCAGCAAATTCTTTAGCCGCACGAATCATGTCTCTTGAAGCGGAGGCTGTTAACGCCTTATGTTCATAAGGATGCTCGAACCCATTCGATTCGCCGTAACCTATATAATCGGGAGCAACAACCATGTAGCCCAAAGAGGCCAAGGGCAGAGAAATTAAGGTAGATTCACTTGTGAGGCTAAAGTTAGAAGGCGCATCGCTATCGCTCGTAATAGTACCGTGTTGATAATTAAAAACAGAGAGAACATCAGAAGTTTTCGGAAGAATCACTAAACCTGACGCTTCAATTTCTCTGCCTTCCAGATATGTAGTTTTATAAATAATTTTATAGGCTTCTACATCGTACTTAAGCCTATTTGTATAATCGTTTAGGAAATCGAAAGAGGCATCGAAGAGCATAAGGAGGGCAAGATTTCCTCTAATTTCATCGGCAGAAAGTTCATTTATTTTCTCTGCTTTTACAAAGTATAAAGGGGTGGAAGGGTTGATTTTCTGCTCTGTTGAGGAACCACAAGCATTGATAAGGAAAGTGCAGAAAATTAGGTAAATATGGTATTTTAGTTGATGCATTACTCTGGGGTTTTGAATAGCTGATTAAAATTCAATTATCTGCGAATAACGAATTGTTTTTCAGATATTCAAACCGAAAACTGCTTTTACCCTTCTAAAACGGCGTATTTCAGAAAGATAAAAGCAGCGTTTTTTCATCATCCTTACCGATTTATATATTCCAAAATGGCGGGATGTTTTTCCCAATCAATATGTTCCCAATTTTGGTGAATATTCTCTTCCTGCATTACTTTTTCCATTATTTTATCCTGAACTTTCCCCGTCTTTAAGGCTTCGGCGTACGATAAATCACTAAAAGTAACCATGGTATAGAGCGGCGTCCATTTTTCGGGAAGTTGCTTATGTAATTGGGCTTCAATTTTTTTTCTGAGCAGAAAATCGGGGTTTGCTACTAAATCGCGCATTTCAACAAAGTTTCTTAACGCTAAATCGGCAATGGCATTTCCATTATCAACCCTAAGTGCTTGGTATTCTGGCAGAATCGACGCCCAATCGTTACCGTATTTTTCCAGCAAATCGTCAAACACGCTACAATCTTCGAAAGCAGCATTCATTCCCTGTCCGTAAAAAGGCACAATAGCATGAGCGGCATCACCAAGAAGCATCGCCCTATTTTTATAAACCCAAGGGTTGCAGCGCACAGTAACTAACGACGAGGTAGGATTTTGAAAAAATTCCTTTTTTAAATTGGGGATGAGCGAAATGGTATCAGGAAAGTTTTCTTCAAAGAATGCCTGTACTTCTTCCTCAGAGTTTATTTCGCTAAAAGAAGGAGAGCCTTCAAAAGGAAAGAATAGTGTTGCTGTAAAGCTTTTATTTTGGTTGGGCAAGGCAATAAGCATATAACTTTTCCTGGGCCAAATGTGCAAAGCGTTGGGTTCAAGCTTAAAATCGCCACTTTCAGAGGGGGGGATGGTTAGTTCCTTGTACCCATGGGGAACATAGCTTTGGCTATAATTAAACCTATCTGTTTTTTGCATGGCAGCCCGTACTTTCGAAAAAGCACCATCGGTGCCAATAATTAAATTACTTTGAACTTCCATTTTTTCGTTTTCTTGAAAAAACGCAACATGGTTATGCTTTAAATCAATTTCAGCACAAGAAGCATTGAAACTATAAGATACATTTTCAAAAGTATCGGCGAGGGAAATGAGTGCTTTGTTAAGCCCGCTTCTTGAAATCGAATAAATCATTTGCCCCTCTTTGCCATAAGGCTGAAAAGTAAGTTCACCGTCTATGCTATGCATCATTCGCCCTTTCATGGGAATTGCCTGCTCCTTTATCTGTGCATCAATACCCGCTTTTTTAAGCGCCTTCCAACCTCTATGACTCAGTGCTAGGTTAATTGAGCGTCCTCCTTCGGCTTCAGACAATCTTGGATCTGGTCTTTTTTCGTATACATTTACCCGATTTCCTTTTTGGGCAAGTAAAATTGCCAAGAGCGAACCCGCCAAACCAGATCCAATTAAGGTAATTTCTTCTTTTCTTAGGGTGGTCATTTCGTTTTTATTTGTTTCTATATTTTAAATTTACATTTCTATTCTGCTTTCAAAACAAAATTTTAAATAAAAATTGTACATAAGTACTCAGACAATATTAGTTTATGCAAATCAGGGTTTAAAAAAAATATTGCAACCAAAAAAACTGGGCAAAATGTGTGTTTTTGTCATTCCGACCGTAGGGAGAAACCGGTAAGGTTTGTTGGTTCTATTTTTAGATTCCTCGCAAGCTCAGAATGGCACCAAAATTCATTCTTTAAACCCAAAAAAAAAGGTTGCAAGCACTGATTCGCATAGCATAATTTGTATCTAATATGAGAGAACTATCTGGAAATAAAATACTGTTTCTCAAATTAAATTAAGAGCATGTTTAAGTTTTTGTAAGCATTTGAAAATAAGAAATTTAAAGAG
>CAZFQW010000447.1:0-3683 GCA_964521225.1 uncultured Roseobacteraceae bacterium | reverse complement strand
TCGACGAAGATGCTGAGCAAGTTACTTTCTACAGAACGCCTAAAGTGGTGATTCCCCAAGCAGAAATCACCTGTGGAGACCTTCCCCTCGTGCTTTCTCCTAACGAAGAAAAAATTGAAGGCTTTACCTACCAATGGATAGGAACATTAACAGGTGGCGCACTCACCGAAAAAGGGAAAGACGACCATGCGCTTACCTTGAAAGCCAATGCGTTCAACAACAGTACGTTAATTGAGGGAACTTACCAATTGAAAGTAACCAATAAAGAATTCCCTACTTGCACCACCGAAGGAGAAGTAAAAGTAGCATTTAGCAAAGTGCCTACCCTACTCGACCAACAAGATTTGGAACTTTGTAAAGGCGAAACGTCCACGCTTAAAGCAGCCAATGCGCCAGAGGCAAATGTAGTTTACCGTTGGTTTGAGCTGAATGAAAACGGGGTAAATGTTGGAACAGCTAGTACAACCACAGAACTAGCCTTGAACGACGACAAACTCCCCTTTCCGGGCACAAGATTTTTCAGAATTGTAGCGATTGACCCTACCAACCTCGCCAACTGCGAAGTTGACGATACCGTGAGGGTAACCGTTTACCCGAAACCTCTCATTGATTTCACCATCAGCCAAGCCGTTTCGGGAGAAGGGGTAAGATTTAATAACCTCACCACCCTTGAAACCAACGCAGCAGGAGCAGCCGTTTTAGGAAGCGAAATCACCGAATGGAACTGGAACTTCGGAGATGGAAAAGGAACTTCTACTTTACAAAACCCAATCTACTCGTTCGAGCAAGCGGGAACGTATAAAGTAACACTCACGGCAAAAACCAACAACGGTTGTGAAGCAAGTTTATCGAAAGACTTCACCATCAACCCAAAACCAACGGCTATTTTTAATGTTGAAAATGCTTGTATTAGCAATCAGCCTGTTCAGTTTTTTGAGACCTCAACCCTAGCGACACCTACAGGTGCAAACGACGTAATTAACCGTTGGATTTGGAATTTCGGAGATGGTTCTCCTATTAGAGAAGGGAAAAACCCAACGCATACGTACAAAAATTCGGGCACTTATGAGGTTACCTTCATTGTGGGAACAAACAACGATGCCTTCGATACGCTAAAAAAAGAAATTATCATTTACCCGATAATTTCGGCAACGTTTGCTGCACAAAATACCTGTGCAGGGCAAACAGTAACCTTCCAACACTTGCTGAACGAGGTAACTTTAAAAGAAAATATCATTAAATATCAGTGGGATTTTGGCAATGGACAAACTTTCAGTAGCGAGCAAGCAGAAAACAACCGTGCCGAAGCGCAATATAGCAAAGCAGGCATTTACTCGGCACAACTTACGGTAACTACCCGACAAGGCTGTGAGGAAACTTCTACCCAGGAAATTGCCATTCGCCCTGCCGCAGAAGCCGACTTCACCTACGAAAACAATTGTATCAATCAGGATGTGCGCTTTGAAAGTCTTTCCCTGTTAGAAAATATACCGGGGATTACCACGAGAATTGAAAGTTACACTTGGGATTTCGGCGATGGTTTCATTTATAATAGCACCAACGCTGCCGACAGAATTGTTCGCCATCAGTTTGAAAAAGCAGGGGCTTACACCGTTACCCTAACCGCCACCACCGATTTGGGCTGTAGCGCTTTCATCACAAAAGAAGTGGTGATAAACCCTGAACCTGCGGCACAGTTTACCACTAATGAAGCTAATTGCGGTAACGAAGTAATCACATTTACCAGCCAATCGACCATTGAAACGGGAAAAATTGTTCGCTATGCTTGGGATTTTGGCGATGAAGCCACCTACGAAAGCACCTCGGCAAGCGATTACACTGCAAGCCATCTGTACAGTACCTACGGTGTGTTTACAGTGAAACTGACCGTTACTAGCGATAGCGGTTGTGTGAATACACTTACCAAAGATATTTTGGTAAATCCTGCCCCTGTTGCACGGTTTGAAGCCCCTATCGTCTGTGAGGGCACAGAGTCTAGGTTCAATGCGAGCCTCTCTACCATTGCCTTAGGGCAGATTATCCGTTATGAATGGGATTTAGACAACGACGGCATTTATGAGGCAACGTCTCAATCGCCTATCAAAACACATACTTTTGATACCTTCGGCGAATACCCAGTTCGTTTAAAAATTACTACCGATAAAGGATGTACAGATACACTTTCGCAAATTTACACCGTAACGCCTTTCCCGTTGGCAGGCTTTAGTAGCACGCTCGCCTGCATAGGAAACCCTACCGAATTTACCGCTGATGTAAATACTATTTTTGGCGATGTAATTGCCTACGAATGGGATTTCGATTACAATGGCAGCATCGCTTCTTTCGATGCCGAGGGAACCAATGTCAGTTTTACTTATGCTGCACCGGGCCGCTACCAAGTACTGCACAAAATCACCACCGCTTCCGGCTGTACCGATGAAATTGTAAAGGCTGTCAACGTTTTTGAATTACCTACGGTAGATGCCGGCGCAGACCAATATATCTGCATTGGTGAAAGCATCACGCTTTCCGCCAAAGGAAATGGCGACGAGTTCCGTTGGAACACAGGGGCAACCTCACCAACAATTGAAGTAACTCCTACCGAAAGCACTTCTTACATTGTAAGCGTTACCACAGAAATTGGCTGTTTCAGCTACGACACCGTAAAAGTTGTCATTTTACCAAAAGTAGATTTACTCCCTACTGCGCAAGTTTGCGAAGGCGAAACCATTCAACTTTCTGCCTCTTCGGCTGCAATTGGTCAGTTCAAGAATGTAAGCTATTTATGGTCTAATGCGGCGACTACTGCCAACATCAAGGTTACAGAAGGGGGAACTTACACGGTAAGGGTAATTGTCTCCGAAGGAGGGAAACAGTGTGTTTCTACCGATAGCACAGTAGTAACTATCAACCTATTGCCCACCAACACACTGCCCTCTGATACCACTGCTTGTTTTGAAAATGGCCCAATTGTTTTTGATGCCGATAGCGCCGGGGTAACGGCTTGGACTTGGCGCGACTTGGGCGTATCAACCAAAAAAGTGAGCATTCGCCAAGAAGGATTGTACTATATTGATATGATTACCCAAGCAGGCTGTACCGATACCGATTCCATTAGGGTTTGGCAAGTATGCGAACCCGAAATCTATTTTCCAACGGCGTTTACCCCTAACGGCGATGGGCTGAACGACACCTTCCATCCGAAAGGAAAGTACTTCGTGAATTACGAACTAACAATTTACAACCGATGGGGGGAAGTCATTTTTAGAACGAGAGACCCTTTTGAAGGCTGGGACGGCATTTACCTCTTCGATGAAATGCCAGCAGGCACTTACCCATATATGGTAAAATATTCAGGTGAGAAAATCAGCTTCAACGGCAGAAAAACAGCGGGCAGGCTCGTTACCGAATATGGCAGTGTTTCTTTAATCCGATAGGCTAAAAATAAATAGATAAAGCAAAAGCGGTAGCGTTTTAATAAGTTCTACCGCTTTTGTATTTCAAATTATTGCCATGATTTTTTAGCCTTCTTAATAAGAAAAACTTAGTACCTACTAATCGCATAATTGAGAAGCCTCTTCACTACCAATCACTTCCACTTTATAAGCACCCGAAGGAATCGTTTTTGTATCTGTTACGCCCCAATTATTTCCTTTTTTTTGGAAGACCTTTAAAGATTTAGC
>CAZFQW010000446.1:0-3706 GCA_964521225.1 uncultured Roseobacteraceae bacterium | reverse complement strand
GCTCAGAATGACACCAAAATTTATTCTTTAGGCTCAAAAAAGAAGGTTATAAGCCATGATTCGCATGAAATGTCTAGAAATTTAGTATATCCTTTTTTAAACAATTTGCCAAAGTGCTTCGCGATTAAAATTCCCTATAATTTCGTGCTGAGGTTTTAGTTAAAAGAAAGAATTTACTCTAAACCTTTCGCCCTAACAATACTTTAAGAGAATAAAAAAACAATTGCATGAACAAACCGAAAGTTAATAGAGAGAACATTAAGCACGACTTGTACCACTTAGATAAATACAAAGCATTCTGTGCGCTTTATAACATTATAGATGTAGAAAATTTTGTGAAACTATACGATATTTTCGAGTTAGTATCTTTCCTGCCTGCACATCCTACAGAAGCCGAAAAGGAAGCTTTGCAAGAGCTAGTAGGCGTTATGAACGATTCGGGATATTTAGATTACCAACGCTCCACAAATACTTTTGAGTTAATTATGCAATGGCAAGAAAAATTGGGGACATTTGGGTATTATAACCTCCCTTTTAAAGGAACAGAAAAATGATTTGTTCCCTCCAAAAAGGGACTTTCGCAAGATTGTAGAAGGGAATTTGCTTGTCTTTTTCCCCTTTTTTGTGTTCTTTTTTTACCATAATCCAGTGTTTGCCAAAGGCTCAATCTCTTGCGTTAAGATGGGCAACAATCCCTTTTTCTCCTTGATTTTTCTCCTTGATTTGTATGTGTGTAAAACATGAATTCTGTTTCGATTTCCTCGTCGTCGATAAACACTTTATGCCCTGCTACCAAGCACTTTAAAATGGATAGTCTTACAAATGATTCTGTAATCTTTAATAAAATCGTTATTTTTAAAAATATTTATTTAAATAAAAGAAATGAAAACTCGTGAAATACTAGCCCAAATGGCTACCGCAGGAATGTCCCTCTTAGGAGCTATGATTTCTATAGTAGCCGTTGCAGAAGGAGACCCCGAAGTAATGTTTGGAATATTACCTGTAATGGGCGTGAGCGCAATGGGATTTATGCATTTAAGGAAGCGTGCCCTTAAAAGAATGAAACGCGACCAAGAGCAAGAACTAATGCGCCTGTTTGTACACACTGGCGAACGCTATTCTTTGGCAGAAGTGGCAATTACCTTAAACTTAACTATCGACGAAACGCGCAGCCTAATGGATGAGTTGCAAGCAAAGGGGATTTTTGAAATTGATACTACTGATACCGGAGCAATTGTTTACTCAATCCCAACAAATAACCGATATACAATAGAACCTCGATCATTTGAAAGCGGTGGAAGCTGGTAAAAATCATGAATAAGTTTTTGTTAGAAGATGATAACGATAAGGGAGTGCTTGCGAAGTTAACAGGCAATTTCCCCAGAAAAGGAACGGTACTTTGGATTGGCGTAAGACCGGCAACAAGGCAGCCAATGGTTTCGGTAGAGCAAGTTGAAGCAATACCGGGAGAAGGGCTTACAGGCGATAGGTTTAAAGGAAAACCCGAAGGAAAGCGGCAAGTTACCTTTATCCAAGACGAACATTTAGAAGCAGTTGGCTCTTTCTTAGGGTTAGATACTGCTGTAGATACAGCACTTACCCGAAGAAATATTTTGGTAAAAGGGATTAATCTTTTTTCCTTGAAAAACACTCGCTTTAAAGTAGGAACAGCAGTTTTTGAGATGACAGGCTTGTGTTACCCGTGTTCACGCATGGAAGAAAATCTTGGTGACGGAGGTTACAATGCCATGCGCGGACATGGTGGAATTACCACCAAGGTAATTAAAAAAGGAATTATCCATGTTGGCGATTCCATTGAAGTGATTGAAAAGTTGAGTATTTAGCACAAAAAAACGCTTATAAGAATTCCAAACCCTTACAAGCGTTTTCATTCGATTAATCAATCCCTAAAATTTTCTTGTTCAGGTTTTCGTCGGCTGTTGCTCCGGCAAAATCATCGAAGGCACGTTCTGTTACTCTAATAATGTGCTCGCTAATAAATTTTGCTCCTTCTTTTGCTCCGTCTTCGGGGTGTTTTAGGCAGCACTCCCACTCCATTACCGCCCATCCGCTAAAGTCGTAAGCGGTCAACTTACTGAAAATCCCTTTAAAGTCAATTTGTCCATCGCCCAAAGAACGGAACCTGCCGGGGCGGTCAATCCAATCTTGGTAGCCTCCGTACACGCCCGATTTGCCCGTTGGGTTAAACTCCGCATCTTTCACATGGAACATTTTAATGAACTCGTGGTAGTGGTCAATGTAAGAAAGGTAATCTAACTGCTGAAGGATAAAGTGGCTTGGGTCGTACAACAGGTTCACACGTTTGTGATTGCCCGTAGCGGCTAAAAATCGCTCGAAGGTAACCCCGTCGTGCAAATCTTCGCCGGGGTGAATTTCATAACAAACATCTACCCCACATTCATCGAAAGTATTTAAGATAGGCATCCATCTTTTTGCCAACTCTTTAAAGCCCGTTTCTACCAAACCTAGCGACCGCTGAGGCCAAGGGTACATGGTAGGCCAAACCAAAGCCCCCGAAAAAGTGGCGTGTTCGGTAAGCCCTAAGCGTTGGCTCGCCTTTGCAGCATATTTTAACTGCTGCACTGCCCACTCGGTACGGGCTTTTGGGTTTCCCTTTTTATCGTCGGGGGCGAAGGCATCGAACATTTCGTTATAAGCAGGGTGAACTGCCACTAACTGCCCTTGTAAATGCGTGGAAAGTTCTGTGATTTGTACACCGCAAGCTTCTACCCGTCCTTTTAAATCGTCGGCGTAATCTTGGCTTTCGGCAGCTTTTTGCAGGTCGATGCAGCGGCTATCCCAAGTGGGGATTTGTACGCCTACAAAACCTAAATCGGCAGCCCATTTACAAATGCCTTCAAGTGTATTAAAAGGGGCTTTGTCTTCTAAAAATTGCGCCAAAAAAATGGCAGGTCCTTTTATCGTTTTCATAGTTAATTTTTAAGTGATGATTGATATTTTTTTCATCCCCCGAACGGATACCACTTTTGTTCGCTGTTCGAGGATGCCACCACGCTTTCAATAAACTGCATTCCCCGTAAACCATCGTGTGCCGTTGGGAAGTCGTAAAGTGCAGCGTCCGCCTCTGTTCCGGTTAACCTTGCCTCTAGCCGAATTGCAAAGTTGCGGTAGATATTGGCGAAGGCTTCTAGGTAGCCTTCCGGATGGCCCGGTGGAACACGGAAGTGGGCTAAAGAAGCTTTACTAAGTGAGCCGAAACCTGTTCTGTAAAGTTGTGTGGGTTGGTCGAGCCATTTTACTTTTAGTGTATTAGGCTCCATTTGGTGCCATTCAAACCCTCCCTTTTCGCCATAAGCTCTAATACTAAGCGCATTTTCTTCTCCGGCGGAAATTTGGCTTACGTGTAAAACACCCTTTGCCCCGTTATCAAACCTTAGTAAAATATTTCCGTCGTCGTCGAGCGGTCTACCTTCTACAAAAATGGAAAGGTCGGCACAGAGTTCTTTAATTTGTAGCCCTGTAACATATTCGGCTAAGTTTTCGGCATGAGTGCCAATATCGCCAATAGAACCCGCAGCTCCCGATTTTTTTGGGTCAATTCGCCAAGTAGCTTGTTTTGAACCCGTATCTTCTACCCGGGTTGAAAGCCACCCTTGAGGGTATTCAGCTACCACTTTGCGGAGTTTGCCAAAATCGCCATTGCGCACCATATCGCGCGCTTGCT
>CAZFQW010000445.1:0-3712 GCA_964521225.1 uncultured Roseobacteraceae bacterium | reverse complement strand
CCTCAGGATTGTCATCTATTTCTAAACAGTCTACAATCTTACTAATTTTTGACTGATTTTGAAAATTTTCAAGAGCTTCGTTTTTCTTTACTAATTGTTCTCTAAGTTGCTGGTTTTCTTGCTTAAACCCTTCAATTTCTACCTTAAGAATGCTGTGGCTCTCAAGTAAAAGTTTTACTTGAGATTCTAATCGTAAAAGATATTCTTGAATATGTATATTTTCCATTATTAGGCAAGAGTTCAGTAAAAGTACATTCTTTATGCGAATCAGGGGTTATGATCCTTTTTTTTGAACCTAAATAGTAAGTTCTGTTGTCATGCTGAGCTTGCGAAGAATCTAGGAATAGGACAGGTATATGGTTCCCTCCCTGTGGTTTAGATGACAGAAAACTATGCTTTTACGTAGCTTTTTTTTGATTTTAATAGTCTTTTTAAACCCTAATTTGCATTCTTTATATGTCGCTAGTTATTCTAACAAAGTTTTATACAGTTGTTTGTTTATAATAGTTAAAACGATTTTATTCAAAATAAAAAACTCAAAATCAACCTGTTTTACAACGATACAAATAAGTTATACAACTCTTAACCGAAAAGTTAATATAGTAAGCTATTTTTCAAAATAAAAAGTTGAAATCTGTAATATATGTTACACCTTTATCAAAAATGAATTTATGCTGTTTCAACTTTGTAAGCTATATTGATTAATCTACTTCAAATCCTCACTTAGGTGCACAAAGAAAAGTTTTGTGTAATCTTTTTTGATTAAGTTAACTGCCTAATGCTTATTATAATTTTTTAAAATCCTTCTAGAAAGTACATAGTTTGTATGCAAGAAGTATTACAGTATTTCTTATTTTTATCAGTGGGCGTTTTAGCCGGATTTGTAAACACCTTGGCAGGTGGTGCTTCTGTGTTCATTCTTTCTACCCTTCTATTTTTTGGTGTTCCTGCAAATGTTGCCAATGGCACTAATCGCTTAGGGATTTTTGTGCAGAATTTAGCGGGTACTACTACCTTTTATAAAAATGGTCTTTTAGATATTCCTAGCAGCTTAATTTATGTAATTCCGTCCATAATTGGGGCAAGCTTTGGGGCATGGATTGCTACCGATATCAGTCAGCAGCTTTTAGAGTACATTATGGCTGGTGTAATGGCAATAACGTTATATCCTCTGCTAAAAAAGCCTCCTAAAGTTTCTTTACAGGAAATAATTCACAAGCAAAAAAATCCTGTAGTTATTGCTCTATTGTTTTTTTCAATTGGCTTTTACGGGGGGTTTATTCAAGCGGGAATAGGTTTATTAATTATTGTGGCTCTTTCAAAGATAGTACACCTCTCCATTATTCGCTCTAATGCCATCAAAATGCTAATTATTCTGATTTATACCTTACCTGTATTTATAATTTTTGTGTACAACGACCTCGTAGATTGGCCCATAGCAATTTGGTTAGCTATTGGGCAAATAATTGGTACTTCTATCGCTGCTAAGTTTTTTGTGAAGCACCCTAAAGCCAATATATGGGTGAAATGGCTTTTGGTTTCAATGATTCTGATTGCAATTATTAAAATTATTGAGTGGAAATTTCTCTGGGACTTAATGGTAACTTATGTTTGATTTGCTTCACTATATTCGCTATGTAATTAAACCCGATACCTTCAGTATTAGCAGTATTAGTCCGTGGATTGTGCTGTTTGTAATGGGTTTGGTGGTTTTCAGCCTTTTGAAAGAGGTGGTAAAACCTGCGCTCATATTTTTTTTAGCAATCGTGATTTTAATGGCTTTTGGAATTGTTGAACCTAAAGACTTTTTAGGTGGTGCTTCTAATCAGTCTATTGCAACCATTATTCTGTTGATACTCATCACGGCTGCCCTCAATAAAAATTTTAATACCGAAGCTTTTTTTGATAAGATTTTTGAAGGAGTAAAAAGCCCCAAAGGGTTTATGCTTAGGATGACTTCTTACGTCGCCATCTTATCCTCTGTACTAAACAACACCCCAGTTGTAGCAATGATGACGCCCTATGTGTACAACTGGTGCAAAAAATTCGGTGTGCATCCTTCTAAATTACTAATTCCTCTTTCGTATGCAACTATTTTGGGAGGTATGCTTACAGTCTTAGGCACTTCAACTAACCTTGTGCTTAATGGATTTCTGTTCGAAAACAACTTACAGCTTTTAGGTTTTAGCGATTTTTTTTATCTGGGAATTCTTGTAACGGTAACGGGCATTATTTATTTGTATACTGTGGGGTATAAACTACTCCCTCAAAATAAAGAGGCTTTTGATAATGTAAAAGCAAAAGCCCCGGAGTACTTAGTGGAAACGGAAATTACCGAATCGTCAAAGCTTGTAGGGGGCACAGTAGAAGAGTCCGGGTTAACCAACTTAAAAGGCGTTTACCTCATCGAAATGCACAGAGAAGGAGAGGTAATTACCCCTGTTTCGCCAACGGAAATTATCAAGCCTTTAGACCTTCTTATTTTCATGGGGAAATCGGAAACAATCATAGAAATTGTGAACTCTGGGATAGGACTCAGGCTTCCTAAACACAACGAAAACCTTGAAATTGTAGAAGCCGTAGTGCCCGCAAACTCCTCGTTAACAGGGCAGGTAGTAACGGAAACAAAACTGACCGAACACTACAACGCCGAACTGCTTGCCCTTTCGCGAAATGGCGAAAAAATAAGTGGTAAAATGGATAAAATGCGATTAATGCACGGCGACCTTTTATTACTTTCTGTCGATAAAAATTTCTTTGAAAACTCAGATGTAGTAAGAGATTTGGTTTTACTTTCAAAAATTAATAAAACCGCTGCCCCCCACCCCATTAAACTCCGAATAGCCCTGGCAATTATTGCAGGAGTAGTGGGGTTTGCCATTGCAGGGCTCATCAGTTTATTCCAAGCCTGTCTGTTTATCCTTGCGGGGATGTTGGCCCTCAAGCTATTTAATTTCAGGGATATTAATAAAGAGATAGACACCGACTTGGTAGTGCTGCTCGTGAGTGCGCTTACCTTAGGGAATGCCCTCATTAGCACCGGTGCGGCAGAAATCATCTCCTCCAACTTTATTCGCTTATTTTATCCTTTTGGCATTTTAGGAATTTTAATAGGGTTGTTTATACTCACCGTGCTACTTACCTCTTTTGTTACCAATGTTGCCGCCGTTTCCATTGCTTTCCCCGTGGCATATTCTATCAGTAACGAGCTAGGAACTGATGGCACACCGCTTTTTATTGCCATTGCCTTTGCGGCTTCTGCGGCTTTTATTACCCCAATTAGCTACCAAACCAATTGGATGGTTTACGGCCCTGGCGGCTACACCTCAAAAGATTTTATGCGAGTTGGATTTCCCCTCGCCATTATTTACAGCATTACCTGCATCACTTTTATTTACTTGAGGTATTTTTAGTTTGCAATGCAAATGAACTGTAGCTATTTCGTTAAGCACCGTGCGTTCGTTTCGGCAGGACAGTAATTTTAGGATAAAGGCTAATGAAGTGGAATTTGCCAATCGAGACTAACAAAGCATGAGACATTCATGGGCGAATTAACCAACGTATAATGCCACAGCTTCGCAGCCACACAATTAATCGGGAGGTATTAATTATTAAAGGTGTTCGTGAACGGCAATTAAGATATTAAGCTGTAAAGTGTTTAAGAGCATGTTTAAGTTTTTGTAAGCATTTGAAAATAAGAAATTTAAAGAGC
>CAZFQW010000444.1:0-3712 GCA_964521225.1 uncultured Roseobacteraceae bacterium | reverse complement strand
AAGGACCGCCAACTCTCTCAAAATTCTATGAGAAAGATCCAATGCCAACGGCATGTAATTCGTCGTTTCTTTGGTGGCATAGCCAAACATCATCCCTTGGTCTCCTGCACCTTGTTCTTCGGGGTTAGCTCTATCAACGCCTCTGTTAATATCTTCTGATTGTTCGTGGATAGCGGAAAGGATTCCACAAGCATTTCCATCGAACATATATTCACTTTTTGTATAGCCTATTCTATTGATTACTCCCCTAGCGATTTCCTGAATGTCTAAATAAGCAGAAGACTTCACTTCGCCCGCTAAAACAACCTGTCCGGTAGTTACTAATGTTTCGCACGCAACTTTCGATTGCGCATCCAACGCCAAGAAGTGATCTACTAAAGCATCAGAAATTTGGTCGGCAATCTTGTCTGGGTGTCCCTCTGAAACCGACTCCGATGTAAAAAGGTATGACATTACAGTTATTGGTTTTGAATTATAAATAAAAAAAGGCTGCTTTCAGCTATTTTACCTGAAGCAGCCGCAAAAATAAGATTTATATTTTTTACTTTCTTCTAAAAAGCCTAAGTTATATAGCAAAGCTTCTATTATAGAAGAGATATGCTTACTTATTTGAACTTGATTTGGTTTGCAATATTTACGTTGCCGCTCTGCAATTCTTGTAAAGACCTCGAAAAAGTAAGCGTAGTTTTATCTTTCGATATATTATAAGCTGACTCGTTGGTAAACTTTTTTACTTTTTCAAACTTCATAATCTGCTTGTAAGAAATACTGGCATACATTTGCTTAATTCGCTCGTGTAAATCGTAACCGAAATCATCTGCGTTTTCGTCTGGTTTAATTTGCGCAATCAGCGACTTCAGATTAAACTTCGTTGTTTTGTTCAGTTGCCCTTGCGAAAACGTGTAATATTTCTCGTAAGTGGGGGTACTGTTGGTATTATACTGGATTTCTGAAAGTGCCGTATTTAGTGCTTCAACGTTATCGAAATTAAAGCTAAGTCCGTATTTAAAATTATTGTCGTCTTTTATGGAAATAGCATTGGAGATTCCCGTAATGGTATTAAGCTGCGAAGAACCCACTGCAAAAAGAGAGTCAACTTGGTTAAAAGGATTGCCCTGCGTTCCAAACGGATTCATTTTTTCATCTTTAGAGGCATCTATCACCATTTCTAGAAGCTGCCTACTTTGTGAAAAATCCATTACTAACTGGTAAGTACCCGAACCTTGGTACCTCACGGAAAGCTCTTCCCGAATCTCAAAACAAGAACTAAGGGCTATTGGTAAGATAAGTAGAATTATTAGTCTTGATATTTTGGACATAGTTAAATGTTTAGTGTTATCTTCAAAATTAGTGATTTGTGATTGATAATCTAATAGAAAGTGTTTTACTTCCTTTTCATCATTAAAGTTTCTTGTTTTTTTATGAAGTAAGTACTTATAAGCAAATAAAAAACTTTAGAGAAAATAAGATGCCACAATACCTTGCTGGTTGAAAAGCTTTCAAGGTTGATTATATTTGACTTTAAACCATAAAAAAGTAGTTAAAATGAACATTCCTGAAGATTTAAAATACACCAAAGACCACGAATGGATGCGTTTCGATGGTGAGTTAGCAACAGTAGGCATTACTGATTTTGCTCAAAAAGAACTCGGCGATATTGTTTTTGTTGAGATTGAAACCGAAGGCGATACTATTGCCAGCGGCGATGAGTTCGGTACGGTAGAGGCTGTAAAAACTGTATCTGAGTTGTATATGCCTATTTCTGGCACTGTTGAACAGGTAAATGAGGCAATTGAAGGCGAGCCAGAATTAGTAAATTCAGATCCTTACGGAGAAGGTTGGATGATTAAAATTAAGCCTGATAACCCCGAAGAAATCGACGGTCTTTTAGATAAAGCCGCTTACGAAGCGCTCATTGGGGAGTAGCCTCCGCTAGGCTGACACAGTTCAGTGAATACTCCCACTAGACTTCAAAAGTCTTTGCGACTTTTGAAGTCTTAGTATTACAAGTTTTCAATATCCTCCAAATATTTTTCTGCTTGCTCAAGGGTTTTTTCTTTATCCTCTTCTTTCATTTTTGCCCACGTTCTGTAAGCCATTTCTATTCGTGGATTTTTGCTCAACTTGCTTTCGTTTCTATCATAAAAATGCCAGTACAAACTGTTGAACGGACAAGCATTTTCCCCATATTTTTTTTTGTAGTCGTAAGTACACTTTTTGCAATAGTTACCCATTTTGTGCATATAATTAGCCGAAGAAACATACGGTTTAGTGCCTACAATTCCCCCATCGGCAAACTGGCTCATGCCCCTTGTATTGGTAATTTCTACCCACTCAATAGCATCTATGTAAATTCCTAAATACCACAGGTCAAGCTCATCGGGAGAAACTCCGGCAAGTAAGGCAAAATTGCCCGTAACCATTAATCGTTGGATATGGTGCGCATAAGCATTTTCTAATGAGCCTTTCACCGCTTCTTTTACACATCTCATTTGGGTTTGGGCATTCCAAAAATAATTGGGAAGTTTCCTGTGGTGCTCAAAGTAGTTCGTGTTCGCAAATTCGGGCATTTTAGCCCAATAAATCCCCCTCATGTATTCTCGCCATCCTATAATTTGCCTTACAAAACCTTCTACCTGAGCAATGGAAATTGCTTCGTTTTTTTTCCATGCCTCGATCGCTGCATTGACCACTTCGAGCGGACTTAACATTTTGGTATTGAGCGCAAAGGATACTCTTGAATGAAACAAATAAGCATAATTAGTGTGCATGGCATCTTGGTAAGTGCCAAAGTGCACTAGCATTTTAGTAGTAAAATAATGGAGTAATTCTAAAGATTGAACCCGACTTATGGGCCATGGAAATTGTTCGGCTTTTACTGAACCTATCCACTCAAGCCCTGCCGCTTTAATTTCTAACAAAATGCCCGATAAATCATTTTCAAGCTTTAAAGCCGGCGGAACAGGTACTTCGCCTTTGTACTTATTTCTGTTCTGCGCATCAAAATTCCATTTGTCGCCTGTTGGCTCGCCGTTGGGTCCCATCAGGATACCGTATTTCTTGCGTATTTTCCTGTAGAAACTCTCCATTAAATACTGTTTCTTGCCTTTAAACATCTCTGCCAAATCTTCTCTAGTAGTCATAAAATGCTCCGTGTCGTAAACCTGTGTTGTTTCTATAGCAAGGTTTGAAACTACCTCTTTTAACTGAATATCAAGGCGGTACTCGTCGGGTAATTGGTACTCAAAACGAATGATTTTTTCTTGGTTGATGGTGCTTTCAAGATTCTTTTCAAAAGAATGGGCATTGTGCGTATCATCAATTTTAAAGTAAATAAACTGATGCCCCCGCTGCTCCATGAGGTGCTTAAACTGACGCATCGCTCCGAAAAACCCTAAAAGTTTTTGAATATGATGTTTTACATAAGTCGCTTCTGGCTTAATTTCCATCATCACATAAAGGAAATTATCATTTGCTTTTTTAAACCAACTGTGGTTTGCATTTAACTGGTCGCCAAGAATTAATCGTAATGTTTTTGCCATAGATTGAGCGTTTTTTTTTAACTAACCCAATAGCGAAGGAATAGGTTATTAAGTAAGTGGATGTTCAACTTTAAGCACCAGTGTTATTTATTAAACTGAAGGTTGTTCTTTGTTGAGTACTTAGAGCATGTTTAAGTTTTTGTAAGCATTTGAAAATAAGAAATTTAAAG
>CAZFQW010000443.1:0-3750 GCA_964521225.1 uncultured Roseobacteraceae bacterium | reverse complement strand
AACAACTAAACAGTCCTCTGTCGTACTTCCGACTTTCAGGGCAGTTCCTTTTTAGCTAATTTGTCGGAGAAGTTGTTTAAAGTTATTTTTCACTCATGCACATAGCTATCATTGGGAACGGGATTTCGGGAGTAACCGCAGCGAGGCACATTCGCAAAGAAAGCGATGCGCAAATCAGCATTATTTCAGCAGAAACCGACTATTTTTTTTCTAGGACAGCCCTAATGTACATTTACATGGGGCATATGACTTTTAAGCATACCCAACCCTACGAGCCGTTTTTTTGGGAAAAGAATAAGCTCGACTTGGTAAAAGGATGTGTGAAAAAGGTTGATTTCGATAACAAAGTTCTCCATTTCGACGATGGCAACCGCTTAGGCTACGATAAACTCGTAATTGCCTGTGGCTCTAAACCCAACAAGTTTGGTTGGCCCGGACAAGACCTAAAAGGGGTAAGCGGCTTGTATAGTTACCACGATTTGCAAACCATGGAACAATGCTCCGAGGGGCTAAAAAGCGCTGTAATTGTAGGAGGAGGCTTAATTGGAGTTGAAATGGCGGAAATGTTTCACTCGCGTAATATCCCCGTAACTTTTTTGGTTCGTGAACAATCGTTTTGGCGGGGAGTGCTGCCCGAAGGCGAATCGGCAATGATTAACCGACACATCAGAGAAAACCACATCGACCTAAGGTTAGGGGCAGAATTAAAAGAGATTTTAGCCGATGAAAATGGAAGGGCAAAAGCAGTAATTACCAGCACTGGAGAGGAAATTCCCTGCGGTTTTGTTGGCTTAACGGCAGGGGTAAGTCCCAATGTTGCTTTTTTGAAAGAAAGTGCCTTGAAATTAGACAGAGGCGTATTAGTAAACCAATATTTTGAAACCAACCTTTCCGATGTTTATGCTATTGGCGATTGTGCGCAATTTCACGAACCTTTGGAAGGCTTGCGCCCCAACAGAAATATGGAGCAGGTTTGGTACACCGGCCGAATGCATGGGGAAACGCTCGCAAAAACGCTTACAGGTAAAAAAACGCCCTATACGCCCGGTATTTGGTTTAACTCTGCCAAGTTTTTTGATATTGAATACCAAACCTACGGGATGGTTCGTGCCGATAATTTAGAGGGGCAAAAATCACTGTATTGGGAACACAAAGACGGGAAGAAAGCAGTCCATATTGTGTACGAAGAGGCTTCGAGAATTGTGAAAGGCTTTAACCTAATGGGTATCCGATTCCGACACGAGGTTTGCGACCAATGGCTGCGCAATAAACAAACAATAGAATATGTACTAGAAAACTTGCAAGAAGCCAACTTCGACCCAGAGTTTTTTAAGACTTACGAGAAAGAAATAGTTGCCCAATTTGAAAGAGAAAATCCGTCCGTAAAAATCAATTTAAAAAGAAAAAAAAGATTTTTAGAATTCCTAGGGATTTAATGCCGTGTTGTGCCTCAGAAAGTTCTAAAAATCTCTACAATTTTTAACGATATAAAAACATGAAATTAATTCAACAAATAGGTTTAGGTATTTTTTTAATTGGCTTTTTTATTTTCTTAACTTCCTTTTTTTTAGAGAGCTACCAACTCAATGAAGCCGAGGTAAAAAAGCAATTAGGAGAGCAACAAGCCACGCAAATTTTTTCAGAAGCCAATGGGCTGATAGGCAAAGAATACACGAATAGCTTCGCTTTTGTGAGCGATTTGAATACTGTTTTCGAGAAAGTAAATGCAAAACAGCTAGAAAAATATGGGATAAGCGACGCTGAAATTGATGCAATTATTGCCAAAAATGAAAATACTTTCAGCATCAATTCTTTAAAAGATATATTTACCAACTCAGATGAATTTTCTCAATACAAAATAAAATCTTTTAACGATTACGGAAACTGGCTCAACGGCAGAAATTACGAGAATAAAAACGCTATGAAAAGCGATATTTCGGGTGTGGTTTCTAGCATAAAAAAATACGGAATAATTAGTCAGTTTGGCTTCGATAAATACAAAGTAAAAGATTTAAAATACAGCTTAACAAAGGCAGCAAGCAGAGGAGCGGTTTCCGCTAACCCTGCCTTGTTTTTGCTCCTCACTTACCTGCTTTGCATTGTGGGCGGCATTATGTACAACCTCCCAAAACAAAAATTATTGGGACCGGCAGGCATCAAAAATAATGGCATTTTCCACAGTGCATTGCACAACAGAGGTTGGCTAGGGATTTTAGTGGGTACTTTTTTAATTACCTTCTACATTTTGTTATACTTCTTCCCAGAGTACATGACCGCTTGGATTATTACCGTTGACCCCGTGAGTATATTCCTAAAAAATTCAGAAGCAGGCAGGTTTTTCCTGTATGGTTTCATGTACACCCTCGCCATTTTAGTAATGGGGGTACGGATGATTATTAAATATCGCCATTCAAAATATCAGGTAATACGCACCTTTTCGGTCACGTTTTTTCAAACGGCATTTGCCTTTTTAATTCCCGAAATATTATTGCGATTAAATCAGCCTTATTTCGATTTTAAAAATATTTGGCCGCTCGACTACGATTTTTTCTTTGACAACGAACTGCAAACGCTTGTAGCCAACGGAAACTTGGGCATTTTCATGCTAGTTTGGGGCATTGCTTTGGTGCTAATTGGCGTTCCCGTATTCGTTTACTTTTTTGGGAAAAGATGGTACTGCTCGTGGGTTTGTGGTTGTGGCGGACTTGCCGAAACTTTGGGCGACCCCTACCGCCAACTCTCCGATAAATCGTTAAAAGCATGGAAAATTGAACGCTACTCTATCCACGGTGTACTCGTTTTTGCTGTAGTGATGACTGTTGGCGTGCTATACACCTACTTCACCAACCAAAGCCATTTATTAGGCATGAGCAGCTACGAAATTAGGGCAGTTTATGGTGCTTGGATAGGGGCAGGATTTGCCGGAGTGGTGGGAACCGGTTTCTATCCGCTCATGGGTAACAGGGTTTGGTGCCGCTTTGGCTGCCCTCTTGCCGCCTATTTGGGCTTGGTGCAGCGTTTCAAATCTCGGTTCAGAATTACTACCAATGGCGGGCAGTGTATCTCTTGCGGGAACTGTTCTACCTACTGCGAAATGGGCATTGATGTCCGTTGGTACGCACAAAGAGGGCAAGATATTGTCCGTTCTTCTTGTGTAGGTTGTGGCGTTTGTTCCTCGGTTTGCCCAAGGGGCGTGCTTAACCTCGAAAACAGCAGCAGCGAAAGAATAATGGAAGCCCCTGCGGTGATTATCGGCAGAGAAGAGGTGAAGTTGAACGTTTGAGAATACTAACAGTTCTCGGCTGTGCGTGGTTGCATGGGCCAGCATTTAACTTGGCAAAGACAAACAATTACATATAGCCATTGTTAACAATTGGCTTTTTAGTTATCATTATTAAAGATTAATCGGGTCTTTCCGGAATATAAACAACATCAACTTCTACATTATTTCCATATTTCACTATGATAGAACATAATACAGAAACACTTTCTCCATTGTGAACAGCAGGTTTCATTACAGGCATTTTGCTAAGCACTCTCAATATTTCTGCCTGAACAGTTACTTCTGAATTTCGGACTTTCATTCCAGTCAAGTTTCCGGATTCGTTGATTATAAAAAACACATCTACTTGCTTTGGTTCTGAAAGATTTAACTCTTTAGACACACTCAAGTTAAACTCTCGCTTAAAAAATGCCGATACTTTATTATTAAAACATTCTCTTGTTTCTTCTATTGAGAGTTCTTCACAA
>CAZFQW010000442.1:0-3752 GCA_964521225.1 uncultured Roseobacteraceae bacterium | reverse complement strand
TTGTTTATCATAGCCCTTGCTGCCACCTACATGCTTAAAGACTGGAGACCGGTAGCTGTTTTAGTAACCGCATTTACCATAGGGCATTCTATTACTTTGGTAATGGCTACTTTAGATTTAGTACAGGTTTCTTCTGAGTGGATTGAGTTTTTAATTCCGCTTACTATTTTTCTTACCTGCGTTTTTAATTATTTCCAAACATTTGACGAAAATAAAAAGCCATCTTCTTTAAACAGATACTTGATTGCGCTATCTTTTGGGCTAATTCACGGTTTAGGATTCTCCAATTTTTTGAGAGGGCTCTTGGGCAAAGAAACTTCTATTATTGAGCCATTACTAGCTTTTAACATTGGCTTAGAACTTGGGCAGTTAGCCATTGTTTTTGGTACGCTAACAGTTACCTCAGTTTTTGTTACCCTCCTTCGTGTGAAAAGAAGAGAGTGGATGTTACTGCTAACAGGTGCTGCGGGAGGGATGTCAATTATTATGATGCTTGAACGCCTTCCTTTTTAGGGACGTATAACTAATAAATTGTGGCAAAAGCGAAGAATTATTTTCATGCTCCTTAATTATATTTTTGATTAAAGCGTATCAGTAGTTCTGTGATTTGTGCAGATACTTTCCTGAACTTTTCGTTCGCCCTTTGTTCTTTCTGCATGAGGTTCATCCATTTATAAAACAGCTCTTCGAACACTTTCATATCGGCTAAATTAATCCAATTAATATTTAAAGAGATGTTAGCAGGAGCAGCCGTTTGCGCCGTTTCTTCGGCAATTCTTCGAAACTCCGAATTTTTGAAACGCGCAGTCCAGTTAGGGAATAAAATAGTAGCCCTAAAAGTGAAGAAATGTTCTGGGATATGGCTTCCCTCTTCAGAGCTTTGAATGTACAATCCTATCTTTTCCTCATAAGGATTTATATCGTTTTTGTCCGATAAAAAATCGTATAGATTTTCCATTTTCTCATGGATTTTTTCTACAGATTCCATAGGCTCTAAGCTTAGCATTTCTATTGCCCCATTTGGCGACTTAAAATAAATTTCAAAGTCACGAGTTTCTGTAATTTCAATAGAGTAATTATCGTAAACATTGAGGTGCTCCTTAATTTCTGCAACTTTGGTTTTACGCTCCTCAAAAGTATAAAGCTCTTTCGACATCAGTATAGGTTCTCCTTTTTCATTCATTAAGTAAATACCGAATTTCTTTTCCCATACTTCGGGCCTTAGTAAGATATGCTCAATAAGTTGTAAACCTTCACTTTGCAGATTGGAAGCTCTTAAAAATGCAATTAGTTGAACAACCGCCTTCTTTGCCTCTTCTATATCATCGAATTCGCCGAGTTCAATCCAGTTTTCTTCTTCGTGGTTATTAAGGTCGCCTTCTTTAAAAATAACATGGAATGTGCTAGCATCTTCTGTGTATTTACCTACTCTGTATCTTAATAAATTAAGAGCTTCACTTAAAAACGGAATGGGCAAAATTCGGCTTTGGAAAGGGAGAAGCTTTTGCATGGCTTCATTGTTTTTTGGTGCTGTGTGCCCTATTTTAAACTCTTCATCATCAAGAAAATCGAACTGTATTTTTACCAACTCCTTATCGAATTCTTTATGGGAAATAACACTCTTATTAAACCATAAAGTACCATTGGTTTTAGTAGGCTTTTCTTCGATATATCGTAAATCGAAATCGTTGAAATGATTGGTGGTAGAGTGCTCTAAGAAGCTGTTTTCGTTATCAAATTGTTTTTCTTCAAATCCAAGGATAATGCTTAGTTTACGCTCTAAACCAGATAAATTAGTAGTGCCTAAGCTCTTTTTAAAATAGTTGAAAGCCCTTGCTCGATTCTGATTTATCTGAGATAAGTACTTTAGAAATCCGATTTTATTATGAATAAGTTTTTCGGCAAATTCATCGCTTGAATGATAGAAATTGAACTGGGAGAGCGCGTAACTGTTAAAAGATTCACCATGAACAGCCAATATGAAATCCATTAAACGGTTACTTCTATTTACCCTATTATCTGAGAGTTGCATAATACGGCTTAACCCTTCCTTGTAACTTTTTGGTATTTTCTCATCGTCTATTCCAGTAGTTTCTACCATTTCATCAGGTTGGTCTTGGTAGATTTCGTGGGCATCAGTTACATTATTCAATAGCTGATAGAAGTAAGTTTTATCGAGTCGAGGAGTTAAAGAAAGTAGCTCTTTTACATTCGCTAGTTGCGATAAGTAATTAGAAATTACCTGTTCAAAAAGCATAAGGTATGCTCTGAGTTGTTTCACTTGCCCTCTTCGAGCGTCGTCGGCACGTTCAGAAATACCAAACTCAGTAATGCCGTAAACCTGCGGGAAATGGTTTTGTATAGAGTGGTAAGTTTCTAAGTCTGTGGCTTTTCCTCTAGGGGGTTCAATTTCTTCTTCGTTGAGCCTGTAAACCCTGCGATAGGCATACTGAAGCACGTTTAGCTCGCTAGTAACTGCTTTAGGGTCGATGTTACTATATCTGATTCCCCCTTTATAAAAGCTTATAAAATGCTTGCCGTTTTCCTTTTGCACCAAGGGGTTAAGCTTTGGGAGTTGGTGTTCCTTAATATCTATTTGGTTAAAGTACTTTTCCCCCTCTACCTCCAAGAAGATATTTTTTACACTAACTACTCCGGGAACGTCCATTATAATTTTAGTAACTTCTGATACTAAAACTTTTTTCGATTTCTCGAATAGTTCTTCTTCTTTAATGAAACCGTGCTTTAAGAGAGGGCCTTCAAATATTTGGCTCAGGCTTTTTCCTTGTTGCTTTAGCTCTTCTAACGAATAGAATTTTATTTCGGGAGAAAGGTACTCATCTACATGGAAAAAAATTTCGGCCAGCATACTTTCTAGTGAGCGTGTACCGTCAATTTCTATGTCGGCATTTACGGTTACCAACAAGTTATCTAGTAGGGTAATCTGGTCGATGTCTTCTCCTAAACTTCGGTGCTCGGTAAACACCTCTTTTACTCGGTTAATTACTTTCTGCTTTTGCTCTTCTTCGTTAATACTTGCATCGAGGTCAATTAAAATTTTATACAAACCATTTAACGAGTGCTCAGAAGATTTTACAGGGTTCACCCAAACATTTTGAATTTCGAATAGAGAGTCAAAAATTATTTTTCTGTAATCGTTGATTGTAAGGGCGTTGCAAGGGAATATTTCCTCGGGCATCATAAAGTTTTTCTTGTTCTTTACTCCTGCCTGAAGGATATCTTCTATGTTAAAGCCTGCTCTGTAAGCTAAATCGGTGAGGGCGTAACAAAGTTGCTCTAAGATGGTAACACCGGGGTCGTGTTCGTTGTAATCGGTCCATATAGCACCACCTAACTCTTGCGCATATTCAATTGCTTTAACTCGTAAAAAGTTATAATCGAGACTTTCCTCTTTTTCATTGTCGTTATTAATGAAAATTGGTTCTATCATATTAGTAGCTAAAGCTAAGCGTTAGGTGGGTTGGGGTTTAGATTTTCGCCTCCATCAATTTGTGTAAGCTGTTGGTTGGCCTGAGCGTTTAATTTCCCAATTACTTCGTAAACTTCTTCGAAAGGGAGTTTCCCTAAAGCTCTAAAAATAATGTTTGCCTCTTCCACACTGAGTTCAAAGTGTATATTTTTTTTATTTTTACTCATATTTCGTTTTCCATGCTTTCGTCCATAAATTGATCAAACCACAACTGTGAAATATAGTACTTAATGTAGTAGTATCCTCCGCCATAGGCGCAACG
>CAZFQW010000441.1:0-3756 GCA_964521225.1 uncultured Roseobacteraceae bacterium | reverse complement strand
CGACAACGTCATTGAGGAAAGCCGAACGCGAGAGAATGCGGAAGCCGTTTTCGATAACGCTTAGAGGCGGTGTGATGTGTCGCATTAGTGCTGTCTCCTGTTGCTTTTACGATGATTCGTTCTCGCACTTTCCAGCGATTCGGTCAAGTCCTATTTTCGGGAAGTCCTTACCAGTCCGTTAAGGTTAACACGGCGTCAATCCTGTGGAAAAAGGGACTCGCGAGCCCCTTTTTCCTTATGCTACCAATTCGACGTTGGTCTCGAAACCAGCGTCGTGGATGCCCTCAATCAGGTCTTCGGCGAAGCGCCAGTCGATGTAGAGCACATTGCCCATCCATTGCCAGCCTTCGGTTTCGACATTCTCGTCGATCCAATCTTGCGCCTCTTCCCTCATGGGGACGATGCCACAGAGTGAACCGCCATTGATAATCTCGAAGTCTTTTGCCATGTCGGTTGTCTCCTTTGTTTCCGATGATTCGGTTATGGCAGAGACAACCGATTCGGTCAAGCGATTTCTTCTTCGGCTTCCGCCTCGAAGTGATCGAGCACGGAGTCGAGAAAGTCCCGAGCGTTTCCCATGCCCTGATGCAAGTCTGCCTCGTGAAGCAGATCGATCATCAGCGCCTGAATCTCGGTGAGCGTGTCTTTGCCCTCGTGGCCCCGGTGCTGCGTGTAGGTCAGCACCGTCCGGTAGGCGTTCTCGGCCCGTTCTTTGCGTTCGGCTTCGATCATATCAGTCTGCCTCCTCTATTTCATCAATATTGTAAGGGCCCTTGATGGTGATGGCCGGGGAAAGGGTGACGCGAGGTGCGTGACCATCCGCTTCGACCTCTTCGATCAGCGTTTGGTAGGCGCAGCCGCGCACAAAGCCACCTTCGCTTTCGGTGAGCAATTCCTCACAGGCGTCAACCAGATGTTCCTCGGCCAACTTGCGGGCTTCGGTTTCGTCTTCGGCGACGATGTAAGCAGTCGCTGCCACCTTCACGTCAAGTCGGAATACCTTCATGTCGCTATCTCCTTTTTTGCGATGATTCGTTCTCGCACGTTCCAGTGATTCGGTCAAGCGCTATTTTCGGGAGATAGTAGGCCTCTGTTAACCTTAACAGCGTGGTAACGATCAAAGAAAAGGCCGGGTTTCCCCGGCCCCTCCTTTACAATTCAGGACGCCAGACGGTCCCGGTGAAGCCGTAGACCGAATCGAGTCCCCACTTGCGGCCCTCATCGGCGATGAATTTGGCGGGAAGGGTGACCGTCTTAGCGCTGTGCGGTGTGCCCATTGCGCCCGAACCGTTCCAAGCCGTGTGAAACACCATGTAGTGTTCCGGGGTGATGGTGACAGTTTCGGGCACGCCGTGTTCATAGACGTGTTCCAGATCGAGTCGACCGGGGATGCACAGGCGTTCATGGTAATACATGGACTCTTGTGCCCAGCCATCGATGCCGAACGTCTCAACAAGGTAGCGTTGCTTTGCCTCGTTTTCCTCATCGCTTAGATCGCAGTGTGGGAGGCGGATCGCGCCGGGCTCGTCGCCATCATCGTCCGGGCTGTTAGGATCGCTAACAATCGCCACGATGTTGACCGTGCGGCTAGCATGGCGCAAGCACGTTTGGAGCAGGTCGCTTGTGTCGACACATTCGCCTTCATTGAAAGCCTCGTGAACGTCGTCGGGAAGGTCGCTCCAGTCACTGTCCTCGTCCACCTCATCCGGATAGCACTCGATGAGTCGTTCCCGAAAGTCGGAAAGGCATTCATCGTGCAGATAGGCCCAATCCGCGTAGTGGTAGGACTCGCTTTCGACCTCGTCCCACCAGCGCTCCCGGAACTTGTCGCCGTCTTCTAGCAGCAGGGTGACCCATTCGGGGCTTAGCGAGTCGTTACGGTCACCATAGGCCTTATAGGGATGCGATTCGGCCCATGCGGTGATATTATCCAGCAGAACGGCACGCTTGGCGCTCAGTGCTGTTGCAGCGCCCACCAGTGCGGCGGCTTGTAGAATATCATTCATGCGATTGCTCCCATGAACTCGCGGCGCTGGCGCTTGGCGCGGCGCTGTTGGCGACGCTCCAGCTTATCAGCTTTGCAGACGCGCCGCGACTTTTTGCCGTAGCCGTCCGGATCGTGAAGGATGATTCTCATATCGCTATCTCCTTTTGTTTGCGATGATTCGTTCTCCCATTTTTCACCGATTCGGTCAAGCACTTTTTTCGTCGATAATCGGGCAATACTTACCGTTTGTTAAGGTTAACGGACAGTAATCGGACAGGAAAGGCCGGGGATCGCTCCCCGGTCCGGTCCTATCCCTCGCTCTTGTAAGCGATGTCGACTGCACGCTGAATCAGCGCTTCCAATTCATCGGTATCAAGCCGCATGAAGTCATCTTGAGCGATCCGCTCTTCAAACCAGATTGCACCGACGGGGGCGTTAATTTCGTCCCCGAAAGAGGCGCGGACGATAACGTCCCCATCGCGCAATTCGATTTCGAGCGTTAGATAAACGAACTCTTCATCGGTTGCGGCGTCAATCCATTCCTCCGCTTCTTGCCGGAACTCGCCGTCTTCATCGGCGTGGCAATCGAAGAGTCCGGCGCGCGACGGGTATTGCCGCGCCCATTCATCCGCTTGGGCCTGTTCGCAGCGTTCGATTCGTTGGTCATGAAATGGCGCTCCCGTTCCGGTTGAGCGGTAGAAGCTTAGAGAGGCAGGGGCGCACCACTCGAATCCGACGCCATAGTGCATCGGGGAAATATCGCGATTGTAAGCATCAAGTGCCTCGTCGCCATCGCGCGCATATTCGCTCATCGCGTAAAGAACGGCCTCCATTTTGGCTTTGACCGTAATCTCTTGAATGTCGTCTGCGTAAGTCATCGGCATGTCATGTCTCCTTTGTTGCCGATTCGGTTTTGCCAGTTTCCAGCGATTCGGTCAAGCCTTATTTTGTGGGAAATGGTTCCCTTCTGTTAACCTTAACAGTGCGGTAACGGTCAAAGAAAAGGCCGGGATCACTCCCGGCCTCTCCTTAGTCTTCGCGTTCTTCGCGCTCCTGTTTTCTGAGACGATCGAGTTCTTGTCCTTGCTCCCCACGCTTCACAACGGGGATCAAGTGCCGGGGCGGGAAGCCGCAATTGACCTGCGAGGTGTAGAGCACCACGCAATTGACTGTCTCTTGCCGCTTCGCTTCCACTACGGCATACTCAAACTCATAGCCGTAGGCGTGGCCATCCGCGCGTTGCCCGTTCTTGTGAGGATCGGCAAATGGGTCGCCTGCCAAGTCGACCACATCGCCGGGGCGAATGTTGCAAGCCATATACATCATGGGATTATCGCGACTCATGCGTAGGCCCTCCGGTGTTTGGGTTTGCGGGTGTAAGAGCCTTTCCCCTTACGATTGCGGATTGCCGAGCAGCGAGGCAGCTTGCCAGAGCGCAGCGCGGCGGCGATAGGATTGTGATTGGCATTCATCGGTCTGTCTCCTGTGTTTCCGATAATTGCTTATCACTCATTCCAGCGATTCGGTCAAGCACTATTTACAGCGGGAGGTTACCGGCTGTTAAGGTTAACACCCGGTTACGGTCAAAGAAAAGGCCGGGGTCACTCCCGGCCTGCCCTTATTCCCCAAACCAGAAGTGTGAGACGAAACGCAACAGCACTTCGTGCTGATCGTCGGCGACGTAGACAGAGGACCACGGCTTGAACCAATCCTGCACCTGTAGATGGGCAGTGTCGGGCTGGCCGTAAAGGCCAATATCGCCAGTGATT
>CAZFQW010000440.1:0-3760 GCA_964521225.1 uncultured Roseobacteraceae bacterium | reverse complement strand
CCAAACTCTATTGGGCAACGGGCTTTAATCGCTAAATCTATCGAACATAAAGTCTTTTTTGCTGGAGAAGCTACCAACACCTGGGGGCATTCCTCTACCATACATGGAGCCATGGAAAGTGCTTATAAGGCTGTTGAAGAAATTGATTACGTAGCTTCAAGGCTTCCTTAATGTTGCAGAGCTCTTTTTTTGTTTTCTCGGTTATGTCGTATCATTTTTAAGTGGGTGTCTTCTGTCATTTCCATTACAAACGCCCCTTCAAAACCCATTTTCGCTACTTTCTTAGCAAGCCTTTCTGCTATATCTCTATTGTATTCTCGGCCTACTAAATATCTGTAAGGGTATTTCATGTTTTTCACATCTTTGTACTCCTCTATCCTCATATCCAATTTATTATATCTTGAGATATTGATATTTTCTTGCTTACTCGACGACATCACCTGAATTTTATAAAACGTTGAGCGGTCTTCGGCCGGAGGATTTGTTGCGATTACATCGCGAAAAGCTCGAAAAATAGCCGAAGCAATAATTTTCTGTCCATATTCAGAATTAAGGAATTTCTCTTCTTGCGGATGTGTCAAAAAACCTGTTTCTATTAACACCCCGGGCATTTTTGTGTATTGCAAAACCTGTAAGTTTTGTCCCCTCCCCTGGGCAGACATCACCCCTTTGCTGTACCTTTTAGCACGAGTAGAAAACTCCTTTTCAATAAAGGTTGCCAGTTTTTTACTTGTGAAGAAATCGTCGCTATGGATGTGTGTTCGAGTTCCTTGAACCCTCTTATTTTCATTGGCATTGCAATGGATACTCATAAAAAAATCGGCATTGCTATCGTTAGCAATTGTTACTACTTGATCAAGCGTTAAAAACACATCTTCTTTTCGGGTATAAATCACTTCTACATTGGGAATATATTCTTCAATATACCCCCCCAATCTTAAGGCAATTGCTAAAGTGATACTTTTTTCATTCTGGTTTCCTTTAGAGCCTAATCTTCCGGGATCTTTGCCTCCATGCCCTGCATCAATCACTAATTTGTATTGCTTTTGGGCATACGATGTTTCAACAAAAAAACATAACAATAACAGAAGTAGCGAGCAAAAACGTTGATACAACTTATTCACGTGTTAATAATTCCGTTTTATTTAAAATTAACTAGGTAAGTTTATGACGTATTTTTTTGATCTTTTATTACGTAAGGGCTTGTCCTAATTTAATTTGAGAAATAGTATTTCATTTCCAGATAGTTATCTCATATTTAAATGCAAATTAATTTTGCCTGAGCACTTACTCTATTCTTTTAAAAAGTTAAACTGATAAAGACCTCGCCTTTAAAATTAAACATTTTCGCAAAATTCAACGAATAGAAATCTCAATGAGAACTTTCTTCTCTAAAGCCAAAATCGTTGTGTATATTTCGTAACGATTATTTCGATAAACCGATGAAGAAACAACACAGAAGAAATTTTTTAAAGAAAAGTGGACTAGTGGCAGGTGCTTTATCAACGGCAACTTTAGTAAGTGCTTGCACAGAAAGTAGTAAAGAGAAATCTTCAATAGCTATCCCTAATATACTAAGTAACCCAACTTTTGAATGGAGAATTGTTACTACTTGGCCTCCGAATTTCCCTGTATTAGGCGAGGCAGTCGTTCAACTTTCTAAAGATTTAGAAGTGATGTCGGCAGGAAGGCTCAAAATAAAAGTTTATGGCGCAGGAGAGTTAGTGCCTGCCTTTGAAGTTTTTGATGCCGTTACGCAAGGCGCAGTCCAAATGGCACATGGCGTCGCTTATTATTGGGCAGGGAAAATTCCCGCAGCCATGTTTTTTGGGGTGGTTCCTTTTGGGTTCAATGCGCAACAAATGAATGCTTGGTTATACTATGGCGGAGGGCTAAAACTTTGGGAAGAATTATATGCCCCTTTTGGTTTAGTACCCTTTCCTTGCGGAAATACAGGAGTGCAAATGGGAGGATGGTTTAACCGAGAAATTAATTCTGTGGAAGATTTCCAAGGAATTAAAATGCGAATTCCGGGCCTAGGCGGAAAAGTACTTGCCAAAACAGGAGGAACTGCCATGAATGTAGCAGGTGGTGAAATCTATACAAGTTTAGAAAGAGGAGTAATTGATGCCACCGAATGGATTGGCCCTTACCACGATTACATTATGGGATTCCACAAAGTGGCAAAATACTACTACTACCCCGGATGGCACGAGCCAGGCCCTACGCTTGAAATGTTTGTGAATAAAAAAGCATTTGAAGTACTTCCCGATGATATACAAGAAATGATTCGTACGGCTTCTGCAAAATATAATATGTTGGTTCTTTCTGAATTTGAAGCAAAAAACAATCTTTACCTACAAAAAATACTCGATGAAAGTAATGTACAACTCAAAGCATTTCCATCTGAAGTGCTCAATACCCTGAAAAAAAATTCGGAGGAAGTATTACAAGAGGTAACCGAAGCCGATGCTTTTAGTAAAAAAATTTATGAAAGCTTCGTTAAATTTAAAGCACAAATTAATAGCTGGAACAATACCTCAGAGAAAGCAATCAGTCCTTATTTGTAGTATCGCCAGTTAAAATATTTATAAATTTGTAACCCTGCGATACAATCTTGTAATTGGTCTGTACAAAAGTATCAAGGGCAAAAATAAATTAGTGGCAAAGTAGAAAGCGGGGTTTTCAGGTTTCCTACTTAAACAGGCTTCAATCTCAATTTGACATGAAAGATTTTCTTATCAGAAGCGAAGTAAACAAAGCTGGAAAAGCGGCACAAGTATTTGCGAGTGCTACTACCAAAAGAATTGAAGTAACCAATTGGGCCAATAGGTTTACAGCCGAAGAGCTAAAACCTTTGGACGATTGGATAGTAGAGTATTATGAAAACGCTGATCAATTGCTAACGCTAGTTTTAGAAAATGCTTGGTCGTCGTTTCCATACATTCCTAAAGAACAAATGAAGTTTGAGCAGCTATATACTTATTACGATAACACGGTTTATAGTCCTATTGCTAAAATTCTTAATAAACTCCCCATTTTCAATTTAAAATTGAAGGGGATGAACCCCCATACCTCGCCCAGAATAATTGCCGATGCCGAATTTGGCGTAATTCAAATTGCAGGTAACTCCTTCACCAGTCTTCATATCGAAACTTATCAGCCTTTTTTTGCTTGGCTAGAAAAGTTCTTATCGGTTCCAGGCAAAAACATACGTGTTGAATTTTGGATGGAATATTTCAACTCCTCTTCTTCAAAAAGTTTATTAGAAGTTTTAGATGTATTTACGGTGTATAAAAACTCATACAACGGTAACATAAATACCTATTGGTACTACCAAAAGCATGATAGCGATATGCTAGAAGATGGTCAAGAAATGCAAGAAGACAGCGGCTTGAAAATCAAATTCATAAGCTTAGACCAAAAAAAATGGAAAGATATGTACGGTAATATCTAATTAAATTTTTGGAATATTCGCACACAATTTTATTTTTTAAATTAAAACTAATAACTCCATTTTTTTTATGTGTTATTTCCGCTCTTTAAACAATATAATTTAGAGATTACCCACCTGATAGAAAAATTTAAACCCCTAGTTATGAGTGGTTTAACGAAACATTTTTTTTGATTTACAAATCGCAAGCCAATTGTTGTCTCTTTTGTTGAAAATGCCCTATTTTTTGCGTATTTTTGAAGGTAATTTTGATGACTATGGAAGAAAGAAAAGACGAATATTCAGCGGGTAACATTCAAGTTCTTG
>CAZFQW010000439.1:0-3770 GCA_964521225.1 uncultured Roseobacteraceae bacterium | reverse complement strand
TGTGTTAGAACTCAGGGTGCGAGGAACTCAGTTACCAAGAGAGCGCTATGTTATATTAATTAACCAAGCGAATGACTCTTTCACGGAAATCACCGAAGAGTTTGAACGAAGCGAGTTAGAAGCAGGAGAAACCGTTGTATTCAGAAGAATCCTTCCTGTGGGGAATTACACTTATTACATCGCCATAGAAGATACGGAGTACAACCTACAAACCTCTCAAGAAATACAGTTGAATTACATCATCAACGAAAATCCTGTACAGGCAGTCTTACAAATAGCTTCTTCGGAGTTGGTAATATGCGATGGGGAGTCTCTAAAAATATCACTTCCATTATTAAGTGCTCCTTTAGAGTACCAATTCTACGAGAATATAGACAGAACAGGTGCTTTACTGCCAACGTCAATTGTAGAGGGTAAGTACGAATTCCCTCAAAACATTGCCGCCACGGAGGATATCAGCAAAGGCATCTATTATGTAGAAGTGTACAATAAGGAAACCACTTGCGTAAGCGAAGCACTATTAGCCGTAGAATACACTTTATTGCAACGCCCCAATAGCCCAATAGTTCCGGAAAAGATAACCGTTTGCGAAGGCGATGCAATTACCAATTTGTTGGGAACGGAAACCATAGAAGTTCCTAACGGAGCAGGGTATGCCAAAGAAGAATATTTAGTAAGAAAAGATGGAGAAATCCGCTACCGCAGTAGCAGCCCATCATTTACCTACCAACCCGAAGAGGGAGAACTCGCAGGGAAATTTGAAGTAAAGCTCATCCGCACCTATGAAATAGATGGAGAAACCTATGAATGCGAAAGCTTTATAGCCGATGAAAGTGAGTTTACCGTGAACCTCAGAACAAAAATTGCCAGCCTAGAAACAGAGCGAGCTAAATGTTCGGAAGGAGGCATTTTGCAACTCAGAATAGCCCTTCCACAAGATGCAGAAGGAAATATCCGTAGAACGCTGCATCAAATAGAAATCACCAAGGTAAATGAAGATAGCAGCTTGGGCAATCCAACTACCCTAATTCAGACCCCGGAAACAGATGGTTTGATAGAAATAAAGGATTTAGCAATTGGAAATTACCAACTACAAGTAGCAGAACTCATGAATGTGGATGATGCCGGGAAGTTGTGTAATCTTTCTACCGAAAGAACTTTTGCAATAGCTCCCGCAGAATCTCCAAAAATTATTGCCACGCAAGCAACAATTAACTGGGACTGTGGTGCGGGCGATTTTGCAGGTATCAAAATAGCTTACAAAGATGCTAAAAGTTTAAGCTATGAATGGCAAGACGAAGCAGGAAGTACGATTCAGGCAGCTAGCCCAGTAGAAGGCGAAACCGTAGGACTTAGCAACGTAAAAGCTGGGAAATACAAATTAATTGTTACAGTTTTGGAAAATGAAAATTGTGAAACAGCAGAAGCAATTTTTGAAATGCCCGACCAAGGCGACGGTTGCGAAAGCCTCATTTCACAAGAAGAACTGGCAAAGCTATGCGCCTTAAAAGAAAGTCTACCGGAAAGTGCACAATTAAAACTCGGTTGGCCGGTATGCCCTGCAACAGGTACCAATCCGGCAGACTACCCGGGGATAAGCCTAAACAGAGATGGAAAGGTAAGAACGATTGATTTATCGGATTTAGGTCTAGAGGAAGTACCTACCGAAGAAATTTCGGACTTTGAAGAACTCATTGAGTTGAATGTAAGCGAGAACCTGCTAACCTTTAACGCTTTAGAGGAACTGCTGCCTATTGTAGAGCAAATTATAGCCGACAATCAAGCTTTAGTGGGCGAAGAACTCAGCGAAGTGCGCAATATCACCCAAGATATTACCCTCACTATTCCGCCGGGTGTAACAGGAACGGGAGGAGTGGTTACTTGGATATTTATTCCTGAGGGAGAAAGCAGAGAAAACGGAGAGGTACTAGGCACAGGTGTGGAAATCACGGTAGAAAATACCCGACCCATAGAAGACCAAGGGACTTATTATGCAGAAATTACACATCCCGACTTTCCGGAGGTAGTGCTATTCAGGAGAGATATCGACTTGTTGGTTACTGAAAAAATGATTGAACCCGACCGAGAGGCATTAAAAGCCATTTTAACACAGTTGTTGGCAGCCCTATCGGGGAACAATGAGCGTACCGAGCTAGAGTTTGACCCCGAAGGACCAGCAGCGGCATGGCCAGGGGTAACCCAAGAACTCGACCGTTGCGCAGGGTTAGATTTATCTTCCTTCGATTTACGAGGAGAAATCCCTGAGGAAATAGGCAATTTAACCGCACTACGCAGGTTGTCGTTATTCAATAACCAATTAACAGGCAGCGTTCCGGCAAGCATAGGCAAACTGACCAAACTGACCTATTTGGATTTAGATAAAAACAATTTGAACGGAGCGATACCCGAAAGCCTTACACAGTTAACAGAATTACGCACGCTGTGGCTATCAAGAAATGCCTTTACGAGTATTCCGGCGAGGATAGATAATTTAAGCAAACTTCAAAATCTATTACTGCAAGAAAACCAACTGACAACCCTACCGGCAAGTATCGATAACTTGTCGGCACTGAAAGTATTAGATGTAAGTAAGAATAAATTACAGATTTTCTTGCCACAGATACCTACTTTAGAAGCATTGGAACGCTTAAACCTTGCCGATAATCAAATAAAAGAAGTGGACTTATCGCTGAGTTTACTTCCTGCTTTAAAAGAATTAAATCTGTCCAATAATCAGTTAAACAATCTTCCTGTAGGGCTTCCCGCCTCTCAATCGTTAGAGCGATTGCTTGTAGGAATGAATAATCTTGAATTTGACGACATAGAACCGTTAAATCTTGCAATTACGGCGTACAGTCCACAGAAAAGGCAGCATGGCGACGAAAACATCTTGCTAGAAGTAGGGCAACGTTTAGAGCTAAATGCCAACATAGCAGGCAGCGACAACCGCTACTTATGGTTTAAAGATGGTCAAAGGCTGTTTATCAACCCAACCAGCAACCCCGACTATGTAATCAATAACCTCTTAGCCAACGATGCTGGTGTGTACGAATGCAGAGTAACAAGCGCACTCGTGCCCGACCTGACTTTACTAACACGCACTTTCACGGTAAATGCAGACTGTGGCGATTTAGTAACTGCAAACATCCACACGCAAAGCGAACTAAATTTTTGTGCGGGCGATAACATATTTGTACAATTACAAGCCAATAGTGCCGAGGGTTACCGCTACCGATGGCTGAAAAATGGGCAAACACTTACACTTGCCAACGATAGCACCTACATTGCTTTTGAAGCGGGAACGTACCAAGTACAAATAGAAGCACCTTCGGGCTGCGTGGCGGCTTCGCAAGAAGTAACCATCACACAGAGTGAAAGCTTCCCAATTACGATTGTAGCCAACGGGCAAACGCTAGAGGCTACTACCAATGGCGATACAAGCAATATTTATTGGCTAAGAGATGGCGCAAGAATACCAGACACCACGGGTAGCACTTTAGAAATTAGAGAGTCGGGCATTTACCAAGCCGCTTTGGAAAATGAAGCAGGCTGCGTTAGTAAGTCGGAGGCACAACTCTTTAGTGTAACCGCCTTGGACAGTCAGTTTGAAACAGGGCCATTAGTGGTTTATCCCAACCCAACAAAAGGCGACTTCGCCATCCAATTTCCTACCCGACAGCAAGAGGTTACCCTCCTGATAAGCGATGTGCACGGCAAGCAAATCAGCCTAAAGAAATATCAGCAAGTGGAAAACATTCAACTGAACTTAC
>CAZFQW010000438.1:0-3771 GCA_964521225.1 uncultured Roseobacteraceae bacterium | reverse complement strand
CCGTTAAATCGGTTAGAGCTTCTTCGCCCGCAATGCCATGCCCGTGTAAGCGGCTCAAGAATAAGTTAAAGCCGTATCGTTTGGCAAAAGCCCTGTGCATTGGGTTTCCCTCGCGCTGACTTGCCGAAAAACCATGTAAATAAACTACACTATAAGGAGTTTTCGTTTTCGCCGTATCGTTTGCCCATACTATTCTGGCGTGGTTATCGGGTTTTATCCCTTCTGTATTGGTTTCTTTTTTTTCTACGTAGCTTTCGAGTTTTTCTAAATCGGAAGGAATATCATAGGGTTGTAAAGCTAAATTAGGAGTAGGCGGGGTAGGGCCCACAAAATAGGCGACAAAAATTAATGCGATAAAGGCAAAAATCCATTTAAGTACTTTCATGCTACGGATAAATTTTGAGTGTTATGGTAATTTAATAAAAAAGCATTATTGGTTGAGTGATAATACCGTGTATTTTTTTGCTGTTCAGCAAATCTGTAACTACATCTTCAGGGTGTAAGTACTTTACGACAAACCCTATTTTACGCACTGAAGCGTGTGTTACAGGGCGCATCATCCTGAATAGTAACAGGTGTTTTCAACAAAAAAACCTCTTAACTGGTAAGAGGTTTCTGTGTATTGTGTAAAAAGTTGTTTAACTTTATTTACTTAGCTTACATTATTTCGGCAACGGCTACTTTTTTATTACCTGCTCTTTCGAGTACAATCTCTTCTAGTGCTTTCACCCAAAGTGGGTGGTCGTTAAGGCTCTCTACTAACTGAATTTTTTCGCCACCGTATTCTTCGAAAAGTTCTTGGTATTCGTCGCCAATTTCAATGATAGTTTCTAGGCAGTCGGCAGTAAATGCAGGGCTAAAAACCAGAAGTTTTTTATCTCCTTGTTTTCCTCTCTCTTCAATAAACTTATCGGCAAACGGCTCTAACCAAGGGTCTCTCCCCAATCGCGATTGAAAAACAACGGTATATTTCTCTTCCGGAATTCCTAATCTTTTTGCCATAGTTCGGGCAGTATAATAGCAGGTTGCCTTGTAGCAATATTTATTGTCTTCGGTTACTTCGTGCTCGCAGTCGTGGTCTGAACACAAGCCAGTATCATACACTTTATTAACATGGCGAACCGGAACTCCATGGAAACTAAATAATACGTGGTCGTACTCTTTATGATTGTGCTTTTCTCCTTGAGCTACTAAAGCATCCATAAAGGTTTTGTGGTCGTAATATTGGCTTACCACAGATACTTCCGGGATTACCCACCACTTACTAATAATTTCCATTGCTTTTTGTATGGCAGAGCCTGTACTAGCCGAAGCATACTGAGGAAACAGCGGGACAATAATAATTTTATTAAAATTTTGCTTGCGCATTTTTTCTAACACTACCTTAAGGCTCGGGTTTTTATAGCGCATGGCAAACTCCACATGGAAATCGTCGCCTAAAGAGGTTTGTAGTTTTTCGGAAATACTTTTAGTGTAATGCAGTAAAGGTGCTCCGTTTTCGGTCCAGAGCATTTTATAGGCCTTCGCTGAAAAAGGTGCTCTAAAAGGAATTACAATTAAATTAAAAATGATTGCTCTTACCAACCAAGGGATATCAATTACACGAGGGTCATTTAAAAATTGGTATAGGTAACTCATTACATCGCCTGTGCTAGGGCTATCGGGCGTTCCTAAATTAATTAATAATACACCTGTATTGGCTTTCTTTTTTTGAAGTTCCATATTAAATAGTTGAATTGAATCTTTCAGGAAATTAAAGTTTGTTGATATTCACCAATCAAACTCCCTTTAAAGACTTTTGTTAGAACATTACTAAGACGTATTTTTAAGTAAAAATCAAAGATAAAGCAGAATATAGTAGGAGTTATCGATTCAAAATTACCGACTAACGCAAAATTAAAATATAATAATCAGATGGGAGAAGAGATGGAAATGAAGCCTTTAAATGGCAATATAGTGGTCGTTTTGCATATTTTATTGTTTGCAACCGCACTATTCTTTTTTGCAATTCCGGGCTTAGAATTTTTTGCTATCCTTATTTCGATTGCTGGGGCAATTGCTATAAAAGGCTATTTCTCAAATACAAAAGGCATTGCTCTGGTTCTTTTACAGTTTGGAAAATACAAGGGAACAATAAAAGACACTGGTTTTTTTTGGGCAAACCCCCTATTACAAAAAGAGAAAGTCTCGGTGCGTTTAAGGAGCTATACAGGCAAGCTCTTGCAACTTCACGATTTGCAAAGCACCCCAATTGTAGCGGCAATTCAAGCAAATTGGCAAATAACCCATGCTGGGAAAATATTTTTTGAGGTAGAAGATGCGGAAACTTTTTTCAGGTTTCATGCCGATAAGTCGCTGAGAGCAATTGCCAACAAGTTTCGGATGGATTTGCCCAACCTGAATTCCAAAGAGGTAACGCTGCTAAGGAAGAGGGCTTATGTAGAAGAGGTTATTCTGAAAGAACTCCAAATGGTGCTTAACCCCGCAGGGATTTCAGTAGTAGAAGTAAGATTGACCGAGTTGAGCTACGCACCAGAAGTAGCGACTTCTTTTTGGAATTTAAAACAAGTACCTATGCAGCTAGCCAGTAAAAATGCTTTGGCAGAAGGGGCTTTAAAAATTGCCGAAAGAACGCTGCAAAGAATTGCCGATCATAACTTGGCAATTATTGATGAAGAGCGCAGAGCCTCTTTCATACAAAGTATGGTAGTGGCAATTTGCAGCGGCAAAGATGAACTTGGTTCGGTAACTTCAAACCTAAAAAAAGAGTTATAGACTCATGGAGTTACAGATTAAAGAAACAGGTGATGGGTCTAAAACACTTTACAGACCCGATATAGATGAGTCGTACCATTCTACGCATGGAGCACTTTCAGAATCGCAGCATGTATTTATTAAAGAAGGGATAGACTACCAAGCTCAAAATATATCAGAAATCAATATTTTAGAAGTGGGTATTGGTACAGGTTTAAACGCTTTATTAACGCTAGCTTACTGCCTACATAATCCACAAGTGAAAGTGAATTATATAGGTTTAGAGCCTTTCCCTCCCGCTTGGGAAATACTAAGCCAGCTTACTTACACAACACTTTTTGAGGCAGTAATACAACCTTACTACAAACAGATTCATACCCTCAGTTGGGAAGAAAACCACGAAGTGCTTCCCAATTTCAACTTCTATAAAACGCAAAAAAAGTTAGAGGCTTTTACTTGGGAAGGTTCGCTATTTAACGTAATCTATTTCGACGCCTTCGCCCCACGAAAACAAGAGGAAATGTGGGAAGTTTCGCAAATGGAAAAATGTTACCAGCTATCTGCTGAAGGCTGTGCTTTTGTTACTTACTGTGCCATGGGGCAGTTTCGCAGAAACTTGAGAGCGGCAGGCTTTGAGGTAACAAAAATTGCCGGGCCTCCGGGCAAACGAGAAATGACTAGGGCGTTTAAAAATATTTCAACCTAAAGTATATTACAATTCGAATCAGGGGTTAAAAAGACTATTAAAATAAAAAAAACTAAGCAAAAAAATCGTTTTTTGTAATCTCGACCAGAGGGAAAGAACTATAATAGTTACTTGTGCTACGTTTAGATTCTTCGCAAGCTCAGAATGACACCAAAATTTACTATTTAGGTTTAAAAAAGAAGGTTACAACCCCTGATTCACATTCTATTTTAATAGTAACTGTAATTCATGTTTCGCATCTAAAAAGCGTATATTAAGTAGTTACTCATAATTAACCGTGTATTCATTTGCCACAACTATTTGAAAATCAG
>CAZFQW010000437.1:0-3771 GCA_964521225.1 uncultured Roseobacteraceae bacterium | reverse complement strand
CTCTTTAAATTTCTTATTTTCAAATGCTTACAAAAACTTAAACATGCTCTTATAATACTTGGTAATCCATACAACATTGGGAGCGTTTTCAATTAACTGTAATACGTATTTAGCGATATTCCTTCCCATGTGCCTTTTAATAACTTCCTCATATTCAAGCAAAATATCAGCGGTTACACACATCTCAAATTCTTCGTTAAGAAAAGAATCAAAAATGGGTCGAAATTTAGACTTGCCAGATATTGCAACTAACAGTACATTAGTATCTAACACAATTCTCAAAATTTTTAGTTTTTAGATTGATAAGCCGTTCGCTCGTGTTCATTCAGAAGTTTTTCCATATCCTTATTTGTCCAGTTTTTTTCGTCCCAAACTTCATCTGCCAGTTTTGTTACCTTCTTAGCTAAGTATTCGGTAATCAACCTTTTTATCTCTAATAAATCTTCATTTTCTAAATCTCTTGAAAACAATTTCAAGTTGGTGCTCATTCAGCGTATTTGGATTCATATTTTCAAAAATTTAGATTTTCATTTCAGGAATATCTCCTTCTATAATTAGCTTTCCTTCCGTAGCATTTTTGATTTCTTCTGCGCTTACGCCCGGTGCTCTTTCTAGCAGAACAAAACCTTGGTTGGTAATATCCATTACAGCTAAATTAGTAACTACTTTTTTTACACAGCCAACCCCTGTAATGGGTAAAGTGCATTTTGAAAGCAACTTTGATTCCCCCGCTTTGTTGGTGTGCATCATTGCCACAATGATGTTTTCTGCTGAAGCCACCAAATCCATTGCTCCGCCCATTCCTTTTACCATTTTGCCGGGGATTTTCCAGTTGGCGATGTCGCCGTTGTCTGCCACTTCCATTGCACCGAGTACGGTAAGGTTGATATGCCCGCCACGTATCATGGCAAAGCTAGTTGCCGAGTCGAAAATGGAAGATCCGGGTAAGGTAGTGATGGTTTGTTTCCCTGCATTAATCATATCGGGGTCAACTTTTGTTTCGGTGGGGAATGGCCCCATGCCCAACAGTCCATTTTCAGATTGAAGCGTAACGTTGATTTCCTCCGGAATATAATTTGCCACCAATGTAGGGATGCCAATTCCTAAGTTTACATAGAATCCATCTTGTAATTCCTGTGCAATTCTTTTTGCGATACCAAATTTATCTAAGGCCATTTTTACTTAGTGTTGAGTTTTGAGTGTTTGGTTTTGTTAAGTAAGGGACTTCGTTACAAGGTTTAAAAACCCCTAGTTTGTACTAGAATTACGCCTCGGTTACTGTTCGTTGCTCAATGCGTTTTTCGTAGTCTGTCCCTTTAAAAATCCGTTGTACAAATACGCCAGGAGTATGAATGAAATTAGGGTCGAGTTCTCCGGGTTGTACCAATTCTTCTACCTCGGCAATGGTAATTTTCCCTGCCATTGCCATCATTGGGTTAAAATTGCGTGCGGTTCCTTTGTAGATTAAATTCCCGTCGGTGTCGCCTTTCCAGGCTTTTACAAAGGCAAAATCGGCGGTAAGTGCAGTTTCTAGCAAATACATTTTGCCGTTGTATTCTCTGGTTTCTTTGCCTTCTGCCACTTCGGTACCGTAGCCTGCGGGGGTAAAAAATGCGGGAATTCCTGCGCCTCCTGCTCTACATCTTTCGGCCAAAGACCCTTGAGGGATGAGGTCCACTTCTAATTCGCCGCTGAGAAGCTGTTTTTCAAACTCTGCATTCTCGCCTACATACGAGGAAATCATTTTTTTTACTTGGCGTTGTTGGAGCATCAGACCTATCCCGAAATCGTCTACGCCTGCGTTGTTTGAAATACAGGTAAGGTTTTTTGCTCCCAATTTTACTAATGCTGCAATGCTATTTTCCGGTATTCCGCACAGCCCGAACCCTCCTAACATGAGTGTCATTCCGTCTTTTACTCCTGCAATGGCTTGCTCCGCATTTTCAAATACTTTATTCATGTGTTTAAGTGCGTTTTTTAGGTGTAATTAGTTAAGGTTAAAAGGAGGTAAATCCTTTTACAATATTATCAAAAATAACTTGCCTAAACAATAATTTGTGTTAAAACTAATTAGTAAAACAACTAATAAAAGCTTCTTCTATTCCTAAAAAGTCAAAATCACTTTCCCTTTGCTTTTTCTTGCCTCTATAAAACGGTGTGCTTCGGCAGCTTCTTCGAGTGGGAAGGTAGCATCTACATAGGGATTTATCCATCCTTTTTCCACTCCTTCGAGCAATGCTAACGCCCATTTTCTTACTTTTTCAGACTCGCCCCATAAATGCCCTAAGTTGAGCCCGAAAACCGAGCGGTTTGTTCCTAGTAAATGAAAGGGATGAAAAAAGGGAGTTTGCAGCATTGCCTGTGCCAAATTTAGCTTTCCCTGAACCCCAGAGGCAGAAATGCTTGCCATGCCAAACATCCCCAATTTGCCCGTATGCCGCAAAATTCTGTAGCTTTTTTTCCAGTTTTTACCGCCTGTGGGGTCAAGCACTAGTTCCACGCCTCTGCGGTTGGTAAGTGCTTTCATTTCGGGAAACCAATCGGTAGTTCTGTAATCTATTAAATGATGATAGCCTTTTTCTTTTAAAAAATCGTGTTTCCCTGCGCTTGCCGTTCCATAAACAGTGGCGCCAATATGGTTAGCGATGTCAATTGCTGCCAAACCTACGCCGCTTCCTGCGTTGTGCACTAACATACTTTCGTCGCTTTGCAGGTTGCCCATTACTACAATTAACGCCCAAGCGGTTAGGTAATTCACGGGGATGGTAGCTGCTTGTTCAAAGCTAAGTTTAGCGGGTTTGTCGAACACCTGTACTTCGGGGACACATACATGGGTTGCATAGCCATTAAAGCGAGTAAGTGCCAAAACTTCTTTGCCTATTTGTGAAGCATCGCCTCCTTCGCCTACTGCGGTAATAATTCCTGAAACTTCGTAGCCAACTACACAAGGGGTTTTAGGAGCATCGGGATATAAGCCCTGCCTTGCTAAAATATCGGCAAAATTTATTCCGGTAGCTTTTACGTCTATGAGTACTTCTCCTTTCTGAGGTGTTGGGTCGGGGGCTTCCTGTACTTGTAAAACATCGGGGGTTCCTGCTTTGGTAATAACTACTTTTTTCATGGGAAGGAAATTTGAGTTGATTTACTCAAAGATAGTAACTCCCATAAACTTGAACTGAAAATTCGGTAAAACGCTAGTTAAAGTTATGTGGTTCTTGCGTATCTCCTAAAACAAAAAGAGCGAGGCTTATTCAGCCTCGCTCTTTTTAAAAACTTTATTTTCTTCTACGTCGGTCTTTTCTGCTGCCTTGCTTGCTGCTGTCGGGTGAGTCTTTTCGTTTGCGTTCTCCGCGTGGCCTATCGCCTCTTTGGGCATGATCGCCACCAAAAGTTCTTTTATAATAAGAGTCGTTAGAAGTAACAGGTTTGTCTGCTGCAATTTCAACTGAAAGCGGTACGCCTTCAAAAGAAGCTCCGCTCAAAGCCTTCATCAACTTGGGCGCATACTTTTCGTCAATCTCAAAAAAGGTAAACTTTTTCATTACATCAATTTTACCAATCTCAACATTGCCAGAATCAAGCCCTTCGTTAATTAGACCTATTAGCCTTGCAGGCACTAAATTATCTTTTGAGCCTACGTTGATAAATAATCTAGCAAAAGGGGTGTTGCTTCTCTCTCGGCTACTTCTCTTTTCTCCTCTCTCGCCTCGGCTGCTTCTTTCGTCTCTATCACCTCGGTCTCTATCGCGTCCTCCTTTTTCGGAAAGGTTA
>CAZFQW010000436.1:0-3780 GCA_964521225.1 uncultured Roseobacteraceae bacterium | reverse complement strand
ATCGACGTGCCCGGGGGTGTCTATCAAATTCAGGATATATTCTTCGCCTTCATAGTTATATACCATTTGGATTGCATGCGATTTGATGGTAATTCCCCTTTCACGCTCCAAATCCATATTATCAAGTAACTGCGCTTTCATATCACGTCCGCTGATAGTTTGCGTGAATTCTAACAGGCGGTCAGCAAGGGTACTTTTCCCGTGATCGATGTGTGCAATTATGCAGAAATTTCGGATGTTCTTCATATTACAAATTTACTAAGCAAATCACAATAACGCATTATTAAAATTTGAATGGTAATCAAAAAAAAGAAAGTTTGATTGGAACAAAATTTAAAGCGAATTTTATAAACTTTTTGTAAAGGTATTTCGATATTTTTATACTCCCTTTTATTGGATTATTATGACTTCTGCCGTTGTTAACACTTGTAAAATAATAGTTAATATTGGAGATAGTATTTCTTACAATATGAACGCTATATTTGCGCAAAATTAATTAATTGTTAACATGAAAATAGTGATTGCCATTGATGGGCATGCAGGCTGTGGGAAAAGTACTACGGCAAAAAAAGTAGCAAAAGCATTCAATTATTTATTTATAGATTCCGGGGCGATGTATCGTGCTGTTACCTATTTTTTCATCCAAAATTATATAAATTGGGAGAAAGAAGAGGATGTTTTAAAAGCGTTACAATCTATTGAAATTGAATTTAAACGAGACGAATCCGGCAAACAGCTCACTTATCTTAATGGGAAAAACATAGAAAAAAAGATAAGGACACATCAGATAAGCGATAAAGTGAGCGATGTAAGTACTATTGTAGCGGTAAGGCAATTTCTTGTGGCACAACAGCAAAATATGGGAAAGCAAAAAGGGATTGTAATGGATGGCAGAGATATCGGCACCGTGGTATTCCCCGATGCGGAACTTAAAGTTTTTATGACTGCCGACATGGAAGAACGCGCTATCCGCCGCCAAAAAGAATTAGAAAAAAAAGGAGAGTCAATTCCCCTAGAGGTTATCTTAGAAAACCTAAGAAGCAGAGATTATATCGACTCTACCCGTAAAGAAGGCCCCCTTAAAAAAGCAGATGACGCTATTGTAATTAATACAACTAATTTAACGATTGAAGAGCAAACCAAGCAAATCATTAAGCTCGCTAAAAAATTAATTAAGAATTAAAACAAAGTGCGTTTGTACATTGAAAGCAACTCCTAATCTGAAAGGGATTGCTTTTTTTTGTGTATTGGGTAAATATCTGAACGTCTTATTCAACAAGACGTTGTAACTTTACTAAGCTAACCATACTAAATTCATGAAAGTAATAATCGACGAAAAAGCAGGCTATTGTTTCGGGGTTGAATTTGCCATACAGATGGCCGAAGAGGAAATGAAAGAGGCGGATAATTTGTATTGCCTTGGCGATATTGTGCACAACGGAATGGAGGTAGAAAGACTACGAAAACAGGGTCTGGTAACCATAGATAGGGAACAACTGAAAAATTTGCATAATTGCAAGGTACTTATTAGGGCACATGGTGAGCCTCCGGAAACCTATCAAATTGCCATTGAAAACAATATTGAACTCATAGATGCCTCTTGCCCTGTTGTACTGAAACTCCAAAACAGGGTGAAAAAAGCCTTTGATCACGCAACTACAAAAGATGGCCAGATGGTAATTTATGGCAAGCAAGGCCACGCAGAAGTAATCGGCTTGAATGGACAAACCCAAAATCAGTCGATTATTGTAACTACTACCGCCGATTTAGATAAAATAGATTTTACACGGCCTATTACGCTTTTTAGCCAAACTACTAAGAGCACAGCAGGTTTTTATAAGCTAAAAGCCGAAATTCAAAAAAGGATTAAGGAAGAAAATAATAATGAAAATACATTATTAGAAAGTTTCGATGCCAACGATAGCATTTGCCGGCAAGTTTCTAACAGAGAACCTCAAATGGAGAAGTTCTCGCAACAGTGCGATGTAATTGTGTTTGTGAGTGGTAAAAAGAGCTCAAATGGCAAATCGCTTTATAATGTGTGCAAAAGCTTTAACCCTCGCAGTTACTTTGTAGAAAACGAAAGCGAAGTAAGGCCAGATTGGTTCAACGAAAACGATACGGTAGGTATTTCCGGAGCTACCTCTACCCCTATGTGGCTCATGAAAAACGTTGCTGAATATATCGAAAATCTTGATATAGAAGTGGACGCTTTAGTGTAAGCCATTCCCTCATAAAATTCTTAGATGAAGAGTATAAAAAAAGCTTGTATCGGGGAATACAAGCTTTTTTATTGAGTACATCACAAGCAACCTTATACCATATCGGCAGCTTGGTATTCTTTTCTGGGCAAATCTACTTTTACAATTTCCTTATAGCCTCCCTTAATATTAAAAACAGAAGCAAAGCCGTTTCTCTTTAAAATAGAAGAAAAGATGATAGAACGGTAGCCCCCTGCGCAATGTATATAGTAGCTTTCTTCTTTATTTAAAAAAGGCATTTCATCGTAAATGAAATCTAAAGGCTTATTTTGTGCGCCTTCAAGGTGCGTTGCGTTGTATTCAGAGGGGCGCCTTACATCAATAATTTTAGAAGGGTCTTGCTGGTAGATTTTCGGTAACTCTTCTGCATTCATTTCTCCGAACGAGTCTATTGGTTTCCCTGCATTTTGCCAAGCTTCAAAACCTCCTTTTAAATACCCTATGGCATTGTCGTAACCGACTCTCGCTAAACGCCTTACTACCTCTTCTTCCCTGCCGTTATCGGCTACTATTAAAATTCTTTGTTGGAGATTCTCTACTAATTTACCCACCCACGGGGCGAAGTTATCGTCAATGCCTACAAACATTGCCCCTTCAATAAATCCTTTTGGGAAAACATCTACGGGGCGGGTATCGAGTACTAAGGTATTGCCTTGTTTCATTTCATTTGCAAACTGTTCGGCGGTTAACGCCCTAAGTCCTTTTGCCATCACCTCGTCGATATTATCGTAGCCTAATTTATTTAATGCTACATTTTTAGGAAAATACTGAGGAGGCATTTCTAAACCGTCGGTTACTTCTTTTATAAACTCCTCTTTTGAAAGGGATGTGTTAAGGGCGTAGTTTGCCTTTTTTTGGTGTCCTAAAGTGTCGAAAGTTTCGCTACTCATATTTTTGCCACAGGCAGAACCTGCACCGTGCGCAGGGTAAACGATTACCTCGTCGGGTAATGTCATGATTTTGTTGCGAAGCGAATCGAAAAGGTGTCCGGCAAGGTCTTCTTGTGTTAAGTCCGATTTCACTGCTAAATCGGGGCGGCCTACATCGCCAATAAAAAGCGTATCTCCGGTGAAAATACAATGTTCTTTGCCCTCTTCATCTAATAAAAGATAGGTGGTTGACTCCATGGTGTGCCCTGGCGTATGCAAGGTTTTGATGGTAAGTTTTCCTACTTTAAATGTTTCGCCATCTTGGGCAATGTATGCATCGTAGCTGGGTTGCGCATTGGGACCAAACACAATAATGCCACCACTTTTACGTGCCAAGTCGATATGCCCGGAAACAAAATCGGCATGGAAGTGGGTTTCAAAGATATATTTAATATCAGCTTTATTGCGCTTTGCTTTCTGTAAATAGGGTTCTGTTTCGCGTAGAGGGTCAATAATTGCCACTTCGCCTTCCGACTCAATGTAATACGCTGCTTCGGCGAGGCATCCTGTATAAAGCTGTTCAACTTTCATAATCATCAAAAAATTAAAGTTAAATTATTATATGTAAATATATTAATATGTTGTAATGA
>CAZFQW010000435.1:0-3781 GCA_964521225.1 uncultured Roseobacteraceae bacterium | reverse complement strand
TATACACTAATCCCACTTTTTATTTCGATAGCCTTTCGTGTATTACCGGCATAGATAACCATACTTTTGAAAATAGATTCAGTATTTATTACCAATTATACTCCATTCCCAAGGATATTCACCTAACTTTGAAGGTAGATACTCAAGAAAAAATAATTTCTTTGTTTTCAGTATGGGCAGCAGCCAATTGGCAAGAAAGAGAAATCTACGATTTGCTAGGCATACACTTTGAAAACCATCCAGATTTAAGAAGAATTTTGCTCCCTAACGACTGGAAGGGCTATCCACTAAGAAAAGATTATATAGAAGATGAAAAATATCATGGGGTAACAATCCGATATTAGCGTATGAAATTCCTCAAAAAGTTAATCTTTGGAGTTATCTTATACCGTCTTCGATATCAGATATTCATAAATTTGTTACTGATTTTTAATTGGTTATTTGAATTTTGCAGTTCAAATTTCTACTTTTGCAACTCTTTAAAATCAAGAGTCTTAAATTAATATTATAAATGCCTACTATTCAGCAATTAGTAAGGAAAGGTAGAATCACTAACAGTGCTAAATCAAAATCTCCAGCGCTAAACTCATGCCCGCAGCGAAGAGGGGTGTGTACACGTGTATATACTACCACTCCTAAAAAGCCTAACTCAGCAATGCGTAAAGTAGCTAGGGTAAGGTTAACAAACGGAAAAGAAGTAAATGCCTATATCCCAGGCGAAGGTCACAACCTACAAGAACACTCGATTGTTCTTATTAGAGGTGGTCGTGTAAAAGATTTACCAGGTGTGAGATATCACATCATTCGTGGAGCACTTGATACCGCCGGCGTTAGCGGTCGTACACAAAGGCGCTCTAAATACGGAGCAAAGAGACCTAAAGAAGGGAAAAAATAATATAGGTTAATCATTATTTAATATTTGATATAAAAAATGAGAAAGGCGAAGCCAAAAAAGCGTTATGTGTTGCCTGATCCTAAGTTTAAGGATACATTGGTAACTAAGTTTGTAAACGACCTCATGCAAGACGGTAAGAAAAGTGTAGCTTACAAAATTTTCTATGAGGCACTAGACTTAGTAGAAGAAAGATTAGGTAAAGGAAGCGATGAGCCTGTGAATGGACTAGAGCTTTGGAAAAAAGCACTAGCAAATATTACCCCTGCCGTAGAGGTTAAAAGCCGTAGAGTAGGAGGGGCAACTTTCCAAGTACCTACAGAAGTTCGTCCTGAGCGCAAAACGTCGTTAGGAATCAAATGGATGGTTAAATATTCACGTTCGAGAAATGAAAAAACCATGACTGAGCGATTGGCAGGTGAAATCATTGCAGCGTCAAGAGGAGAAGGATCAGCAGTGAAGAAGAAAGACGATACACACAGAATGGCAGAAGCAAATAAAGCATTTTCACATTTTAGGTTCTAATATACAGTGGCTAAGAGAGATTTAACTTATCAAAGAAATATTGGCATCATGGCTCACATCGATGCTGGTAAAACAACGACTACAGAACGTATTCTGTATTATACTGGTCTAAGCCATAAAATTGGGGAGGTACATGATGGTGCCGCAACAATGGACTGGATGGAGCAGGAGCAAGAAAGAGGTATTACAATTACCTCTGCTGCTACAACCACTTCTTGGAAGTATCCAACTAGGCAAGGTCATGTAACAGACGAAACTAAAGATTATAAGGTAAACATCATTGATACGCCCGGTCACGTTGATTTTACTGTTGAAGTTGAACGTTCATTGCGTGTACTTGATGGAGCCGTAGCATTATTTTGTGCAGTTTCTGGTGTAGAGCCTCAATCCGAAACAGTTTGGAGACAAGCCGATAAGTATAGAGTGCCTCGAATCTGTTTTGTAAACAAAATGGATCGTGCTGGTGCTGATTTCTTTAACGCAGTTAAAGAAATCAAAGAGAAATTAGGTGCCAATCCTGTGCCCCTTCAAGTGCCAATCGGTGCTGAGGAAAACTTTAAAGGGGTTGTAGATTTAATCACTAATAAGGGTATTATCTGGAACGAGCACGATCAAGGAATGACTTACGAAATTGTTGATATTCCTGCGGATATTGCTGACGAAGTTGAAGAATGGAGACAAAACCTAGTAGAAGCCGTTGCAGAGTATGACGAGAGTTTAATGGAGAAATTCTTCGAAAATCCAGATTCAATCACGGAAGAAGAAATGCTTGCTGCTATCAGAAAGGCTGTTATTGATATGTCGATGTCGCCGGTAATGTGTGGTTCTGCATTCAAAAATAAAGGAGTACAAGCAATGCTTGATGCTGTTGCAGCATTTCTGCCCTCTCCTTTAGACGTTCCTCCTGTAGTGGGTCTTAACCCTGACACTGATAAAGAAGAAACTAGAAGACCAGATGCTGACGACTCTTTCTCAGCATTGGCATTTAAAATTGCAACTGATCCATTTGTTGGTCGCCTTTGCTTTATGCGTGCTTACTCTGGTACGTTAACGTCCGGTTCTTATGTTTTAAATATGAGAACAGGTAAAAAAGAGCGTATTTCGAGATTGCTTCAAATGCACTCTAACAAGCAAAATGCAATTGATAAAGTTGAAGCCGGAGACATTTGTGCAGGTGTTGGTTTTAAAGATATTAAAACTGGAGATACTCTTGTAGAGGTTGGTAAGCCAATCGTTCTTGAAAATATGAGCTTCCCAGAACCAGTAATTGGTTATGCTATTGAGCCTAAAACACAGGCGGATGTTGATAAATTATCGAACGCAATTGCTAAGCTAGTTGAAGAAGACCCAACACTTACAGTACAAACAGACCAAGAAACTGGTCAGACAGTGCTAAGAGGTATGGGCGAACTTCATTTAGAGATTATCATCGACCGCTTGAAAAGAGAATTCAAGGTTGAGATTAACCAAGGAGCACCACAAGTAGCATATAAAGAAACAATTACTGCTAGCATAGAACACAGAGAAACGTTCAAAAAACAAACTGGTGGTAAAGGTAAGTTTGCAGATATTCAATTTGAATTAATGCCAGCAGAGCCCAATGAAGATGGTATTGTAGAAGACGGACTTCAGTTTATCGATGAGATTAAAGGTGGTGTAATTCCCAAAGAATTTATCCCTGCCGTAGAAAAAGGTTTTAAAGAAGCAATGAACAATGGCGTCCTTGCAGGATTCCCTATCGAAGCTTTAAGAGTGCGTTTATTCTATGGTTCTTATCATGATGTTGACTCAGATAGTTTATCTTTCGAAATGGCTGCAAAAATTGGTTTTAAGACTGCTGCCAGACAGTGTCGTCCTGCACTTCTTGAGCCGATTATGAATGTTGAAGTAGTGAGCCCAGACGAATTTACTGGTAATGTAATAGGTGATCTTAATAAAAGAAGAGGCCTACCGAAAGGGCAGGAAGTAAAAGGAGGTGCGGTAGTTATTAAGGCAGATGTACCATTATCAGCATTATTTGGTTATGTAACCGATTTACGTACCATTACTTCTGGCAGAGCTTCTGCTTCGTTAACCTTCTCGCATTATGCTGAAGTGCCTAAAAATATTGCAGATAGTGTGATTGCCGAAGCAACAGGTGTAGCAGTTAAGTAATCTTTTGTAGAAAAATAGACAAATGGAACAAAAAATAAGAATCAAATTAAAGTCATACGATCATAACTTAGTAGATAAATCTTCTGAGCAGATTGTTGAGGCAGTGAAAGCAGCAGGTGCAGTAGTAAATGGTCCAATTCCTCTTCCAACAGAAAAGGAAAAGTTTACTGTACTACGTTCACCACACGTTAATAAGAAGTCGAGAGAGCA
>CAZFQW010000434.1:0-3785 GCA_964521225.1 uncultured Roseobacteraceae bacterium | reverse complement strand
CATTCCCTACATCGTCTGTGTAAATTTCTGTCCAAGCATGTTTTCTTTCAGGATTTTTTTCTGGATAAACAACTCCATTTGTTTCAGGAATATGGCTAGCAATTTCCGAAGAAAGCCTGAAATCAGCAGATTTTGAGTAGGGGTATACCAAACAAACTTGTGGCGAAAGATAATAAGATAGCACAATACTTTCCTGATTATTTTTTAAACTAGAAAGCAACGGGCTTACATACGTAGCCATATTAATTTGTTCGATTTCTTCGGCACTGATAGATTCTAATAAATCTAAACCGGTAATATTTCCAATATATTTTCGGTATTCTGAAGGTAAACTGTCCATATCGTAAGCATTAAACTCAGCGATATTGGAATTATTTAAATATTTAAAATATAAGTTTTCTGATTGGATATTTGGATTATTGAGGTAATATTCAGCCGAATTTCGGATGGCATTTCCTTGCTCTATTGTTGGCGCAATCGTACTTTGTAAAGAAAAAATTGTTTTTTGAATATGCTCTTTAATCTGCCCTTCCTGAAAAGAAATTTTATCTTGTAAACTAAAAACACTTAACAGCCCAACTATAAGTAATACCAAAACAGAAGATATTCCTAAAATAGGATAGTACCCTCTCAATACCCTAATTTTATCCATATTATATAGAATTAAAATAGTTTACAGTAAGAATAAAGTAGTTTAATACGAAGAAATAAGGGTACAATCCTTAAATTGTTAGATAAATTGGGCGTCGGTAAGTGTTCTATGTTGCTCCATCTATTTATATCAGTTTAAATAATAGAAGTAAAGCCTGCTGGGAAACAGAATTTATTTAAATAATATAATCTTGTATGCTATCTTAATTGCTTTGTAACCGCTTTGTCTTTTTAAGAAATTTTATTGTTCCATAAACTAAAACGGTAATACCAATTACTAGCCCAAATAAAGGGGTTTTTTGTTGGAAGGTTTCCACCGATACTTGCAAATAAACGTGTTTCATTACCAATAAAATACAGCCCATTAGCCATACAAAAGTGGTATTATATTCTTTCAGAAGCACCCTTATTCCTTTAAATTCAGAATTGCTGAATGTATCTGAGATTCCTTTTAAGTTGGGAAGCCAACGGTTTACTTCGATTGCATATTGGTCGAATTCTGCACCAAATTTATTTCTTAGGAAATTTTCTTCGGCTCTAATAATTGCCTGATAAACAAATACAAAGAAGGGCGTAACCATCAAAAAAAAGAAAAGTGAATTTGCTAAAATTCCAGTCCCTAAAAGCATAAGCACGTTGCCTACATACATAGGGTTTCTGCAATGGCTGAAAATACCTTCCGTTACTAATTTTTCTGCATAAACCTGTCGGTCCTTTCCGCCACGGATAATATAGACTAAGCCAATTGTAGTCCAACGGGTAGCCTGCCCCATTAAGGCAATTACCCCTCCTATGAGTACTGCCATCCTAAAATCTGCAAAAATTAAAGGCGAGGGCACAAATAATAAAAGGTAGAAGAAAGGAAATAAATAATTCCTATAATGAAAAAAGAAATTGCCAATTTTTACCATATTATTTTACTGCTACCATTCCTGAAAAATTATACCACTTAAAAAAAGTTTCACAATATCTGAAGTTTTTATTCAGAAGCATTTCCCTATTTTCCATCAATTTATAAGGAACAAGTACATTTTCTAAGGCTTCTCGCTTCTGAGAAATTTCCATATCGCTATAATTATTTCTACGCTTATAATCGTAATAATAATTAATAAAAAGTCGATTAAATAAAGAGTCTTCTCCTAATACTTTTTCAACCAAAATAAGACATCCGCTATCGTTCATTTGGTCGTAAATGTCTTGAATCAAACGTTCTCTGTACAAAGGGCGAATAAACTGCAAGGTAAGGCAAAGCACCACTACCGAAGCATTTTCTAAATCAATATGATGGTTTAAATTTTCTGCTCGCAAATCGAACGGGCGAGTAAAACCTGCAATTTCTAGGTTTTCTTGGCATTTTTTCAGCATTTCCTTCGACTCATCAATACCCACAAATTTAATAGATTCGTCTATTGTGCTATTTAAACCAATAAGTGTAGTACCTGTTGCGCAACCTAGGTCGTAAATAATGGAGTTGGGCGTAGCAAAATCAGCGGCAATTTCTGATGTCATTCGCTGTATTTCTCCATAGAAAGGAACAGACCTACTCACCATATCGTCGAAAACTTGCGCTACTTTAGGTCCGAATTTAAAGTCTTCAGCACCAGATTTTGCTTCTTTAAATACCTCATCTTTAGGAGTTTTTGCCATGTAGTTTAATTTTTTGTGGTTAATTAAAGCCGATAAAGATAATAATTATTAAACATTTAAAGAAACTTTTTTACTGTGCTATACAAAGTTCTTATACATAACATTTAATAGTAATTACATTAAATTTGCATTTTTACCACAAGTAGCCATTCTTAATAAATAATAAATGATAGAATCATCCGTTTGGTCAGAGATAAATAGGCTCGGAGAGGCAAAAGAGCCTTTTATATTTTTAATAGATTTTGAAATAAAAAAGCCAATAGTAGTTTCTCTTTCAGAATTAAATAGATATGAAATACAGTTTGAAATAAACCAAAAGAGTTTCCAAAAAAGTGAATATCACAAGGATTTTCTATTTGAAAAATACCCTTATTCCTTCGGGTCGTATTTATTGGAATTTGAGCAGGTACAAACTGCTTTAAAAAGAGGAGATAGCTTTTTAGTAAACTTAACCACCTCGACCCCAATTATAACCGATTTAACCTTAGAAGAAATATTTCAATTTAGCCATGCTAAATATAAATTATGGCTAAAAAATGATTTTGTTTGTTTTTCGCCTGAAACATTTATACAAATTACAGAAAATGAGATTGTTACCTTTCCAATGAAAGGAACAATCGACGCTGAGATTCCTAATGCAGAGGATATTCTTTTAAACGATTTAAAAGAAAAGGCAGAACACACCACTATTGTAGATTTACTACGAAACGATTTAAGCAAAGTGGCAGCAAAAGTAAGGGTAGAAAAATTTAGATTTATAGAGGAAATAGAAACGCATCAGCAAAAATTATTACAGGTAAGCTCTAAAATTAAAGGAATATTACCTCAAAATTATCATCGAAATTTAGGAAATATCCTAAGAGATTTATTGCCCGCAGGTTCAATTAGTGGGGCTCCCAAGCCAAAAACAGTAGAAATTATACAACAAGTAGAGCAAAAACCAAGGGGATATTACACCGGCGTTTTTGGTTATTTCGATGGAAATAATCTTGATAGTGCAGTGATGATTCGCTATATCGAGAAAACAGAAAAAGGTTTCTTTTACAGAAGTGGGGGTGGAATCCACACAATGAGTAACCCTAAAAGTGAATATAAAGAACTAATTGATAAGATATATGTGCCGATTTATAGAGAGCCTCAAAGTACAAAAGGGGGAAATATGGAATTGGGAATACCACTCTTTACGGCTAAATAAAACACGAAAAGAAGTTTTTAATTGTACAACGGAACTTAATCTTTTACAGGAAATTATACTGCCTAAAAACTTAGAAGAAAGCGTTTATAAATGCAGGGTGATTTATTCAAAAGATATTGAACATATCGAGTTTATTCCCTACCAAAAACGAAATATTAAATCACTTAAATTAATTGCGCATAATTCTATTCATTATTCGTATAAATACGAAAACAGAAGCACAATTAATCAACTCTATCAGCAAAAAGAAAAGTGTGATGATATTTTAATTATCAAAAATAAAATGGTAACA